>NZ_JBHWEB010000066.1:0-21688 GCF_042734395.1 Amycolatopsis sp. NPDC059657
GGCGGTTAGAACCGCCCGCAACGCTCACGAGCCCTTACCCGGCCGCCCGAAAAGGGAACCCTTCGCGGGACTGGCGACTTGGGAGTTTGGCGAGGGACTCCTTCACCAAGTCCGGTTGCGTGAGGGACCCCTTCATCCAGCCAGGCTTGGTGAAGGAGTCCCTCACCACGTCAACAAACCACGCAAAAGCGGCATTGTTGGACAAAATATTGACTTCGGGATCCTTTGTGGACAGCCGAGGCGCCCGGCGGAGGGGGTCGGGGGCGGGGCTGGTGAAGCGAGGGGCGCCGTCGGTGCCTCGCAGACACTCAGGGGCACCCTCACCTCATCCGCGTGAGCGAGTGATTCCTCCGCCCGCGCTGGATGCAGCAAGGTCACCGCTCCCTCGGGCGGGCGCGAAGCCTGGCCCGGCGCCGAACGTGGAGCGAACAGGCCGGGCCACGTCGGGTGGGGTCGTGAGTGTTGCCGACGGTTCTAACCGTCGGTAACACTCACGAGACCCGAAGCTCAGGTCTTCTCGAGGTACTCGGCCCGGTCGGCGTCGACGACGTCGCTGACCATGTGGGCCAAGCCCACGTACTTGGTCAAAGCGGGGTCCTCGGACACGATCGCCTGAGCCCGTTCACGGGCCTCGGCGATGACGTCCTCGTCCTGCAGAAGCGAAAGCAGCTTCAAACCGGAGCGCTTGCCTGACTGGGCGGCGCCGAGGATGTCGCCTTCACGGCGGATCTCGAGGTCGAGGCGGGACAGTTCGAAGCCGTCCGTGGTGGACTCGACGGCGTTGAGGCGCTCGCGGGTCGTGGTGCCGTCGAGGGTTTCCGTTACCAGCAGGCACAGGCCGGGGACGCTGCCCCGGCCGACGCGGCCGCGGAGCTGGTGGAGCTGGCTGACGCCGAAACGCTCGGCGTCCATGATGACCATGGCCGTCGCGTTGGGGACGTTGACGCCGACCTCGATGACCGTGGTGGCCACCAGCACGTCGAGCTTGCCCGTGGAGAACTCGCGCATGACCTGGTCTTTGTCGTCGCTGGGCATGCGGCCGTGGAGTACGCCGATCTTCAGGCCGCGCAACGGGCCGTTGGCGAGGTCGGGTGCGATGTCCAGCACCGCCAGCGGGGGCCGCTTGTCGCTCTTGTCGGAGGCCGGTTCGTCGCCGATGCGGGGGCAGACCACATAGGCCTGGTGGCCCTTGCCGACCTCCTCGGCCACGCGCTGCCAGACCCGGTCGAGCCAGGCGGGCTTTTCGGCGACCGGGACGACGTTGGTCTTGATCGGGGAACGGCCGACGGGCATTTCGCGCAGTGCCGAAGTCTCGAGGTCGCCGTAGACGGTCATGGCGACCGTGCGGGGGATCGGGGTGGCCGTCATGACCAGGACGTGGGGGTTGGTGGAGTCGGCGCCGCGTGAACGGAGCGCGTCGCGTTGCTCGACGCCGAAGCGGTGCTGCTCGTCGACGACCACGAAACCCAGCTCCGCGAAGGAAACCGTGTCCTGGATCAACGCGTGCGTGCCGACGACGATGCCCGCCGCTCCGCTCGCCGCGTCCAGCAACGCCTGCTTGCGCTCCTTGGCGCCCATGGACCCCGTGAGCAACGTGATGCGCGTGGCGTTCTCGGCCGCGCCGAGTTCGCCTGCCATGCCGAGTTCGCCGAGCATCTCGCGCAGGGAGCGGGCGTGCTGTGACGCGAGTACCTCGGTGGGGGCGAGCATGGCCGCTTGGCGGCCGGAGTCGACGGCCTGCAACATCGCGCGCAGTGCCACGACCGTCTTGCCGCTGCCGACCTCGCCTTGCAGCAGGCGGTTCATCGGGTGGTCGGTGGCGAGCTCGGCCGCGATGACGTCGCCGATCTCGCGCTGGCCCGCCGTGAGATCGAACGGGAGGCGCTTGTCGAACGCTTCGAGGATGCCGCCTTCGACGTGCGGGCACGGCAACGCGGGCCGCGAGATCGCGGAATGGCGGCGCTGGGCGAAGATCAGCTGGACGGCCATCGCCTCGTCCCACTTGAGACGGCGGCGGGCGGCCTCGCGGTCGGGCCAGTTCGGGGGACGATGGATGTGCCGCAACGCTTTTTCGAGGTCGACCAGGCCGTACTCGGCGAGCAGCTCGGGGGGCATCGGGTCTTCGTCGAGCTCGAACTGGTCGAGGATCTGGCGGACGCACTTGCCGATCACCCACGTCGGCATGCCTTGCGCGGCAGGGTAGACCGGGATGATCTCGCCGAGGAACTCGTCCATTGTGGACTTGTCGGCTTCCTCGTCGAGCAGCTCGTACTCGGGGTTGGTCAGCTGCAGCTGGTCGCGGAACGCGGTGACCTTGCCCGCGAACAGGCCCATCGCGCCGAGCTTGAGCTCCTTTTCGCGCCAGGCCTGGTTGAAGAACGCGCACGACAGCCTGCGACGGCCGTCGGTGATCGTCATTTCGATGATCGTGCCGTACTTGGCTTTCATCGTCCGCTTGTTGACGCGCTCGATGCGGGCCATGACCGTGACGTGCTCGCCGAGCTCGAGTCCGGCGATGTCGGTCAGCTTGCCGCGCTCGGCGTAGTCGCGGGGATAGTGCCGCAGCAGGTCGGAGACCGTGTGGATGTCCAGCGACCCACCGAGTGCCTTCGCGGTTTTGGCACCCAGCAACGGTGTCAGCTTGTCGCGCAGCCCGGCCACTTACTCGACTCCAATCAGCAGCACGGCGTCAGCCAAGCCGCTCGAATAGCTCGTCATCTCCACTTCGGGATGTTCCAGGCGCAACTGCTCGGCGAGCTCGGCGTCGACACCCGTCGGCGCGTCGACCCCGAACAGCACGGTGACCATCTCGCCGCCCGCCGCGAGCATCCGGTTCAGCACACTCATCGCGGCCGCGACGAGGTTCGTCTCCGACGCGGGCGCGGGCTCGATGAGCACCACCTCGCCGTCGACGAAGCCGATGACGTCGCCTTGCTGAGCGCGGCCGACCCAGGTCAGCGACTCCTCGTGCGCGATCACGAGCTCGCCGCGCCTGGTCGCGGCCGCCGCCTCGGCCATGGCCACGACGTCGTCGTTCGTGCGGCGCGAGGGGTCGTGCACCGCGAGCGCGGCCAGCACCTGCACGGGCGACGAGCACGGGATGACCACCACGTCCCGCTCCCCCGCCATGGCATGGCCGGCCGCCGCGTCGGCCGCGCCGGTGAGCGCGACGCCGCCGGGCAGCACGGTCACGTGCCGCCCCGCCGCCTCGTTGATGAGCCCGAGCATTTCCTCCACACTCGGAATACTGCCGCTCGGCACCGACAAAACCGCGATCCCCTCGGCACGCAGCAGCTCGGCGATCGCCCAGCCGTGCACGACCGCGACCACCGTGCGGTCGACGCCGCCGCCCGGCTCGAGCGGGGTCGGCGTGATGAGCGGCTCGACGTGGATCTTGCGCGGGCGGCCCGCTTCGATGCCTGCCTCGATGGCTCCGCCGATATCGGCGCAGTGGACGTGGACGGCGTGGGAGCCGGATCCGTCGGCGGCGACCGTGACGCTGTCGCCGAGGCCGGTCAGTGCCTTGCGCAGCGCGGGCAGCGCGGTCTCCTCGACGCCGTCGAGCAGGTACATGACCTCCCAGGCGTGCGGCGCCGGCAGGCCGTGATCGTGGGTGTGCGCCTCGAGCGAGTGCGCGGGCACGCTGTTGGTGCCGGTGATCACCCCGACCAGTGCGTCGAGCACGGCGACCAGCCCGCGTCCGCCCGCGTCGACCACGCCGGCCTTGGCCAGCACCGGCAGCTGGTTGGGCGTCTCGTCGAGCGCCGCCGACGCGGCCGCCGCGGCGCGCAAGGCCACGTCGGTGAGCGAGCGGGTGTCGTCCTTCACAGCGGCCGCGACCGCGTGCAGGACGCTGAGGATCGTGCCGGCGACCGGCCTGGTCACGGCTCCGGTGGCGACGATGTCGGCGTGCACGAGCGCGGCGGCCAGCCCTGGCCCGTCGAGGTCGCCCGTGACCTTGGCCGACTCGGCGAAACCGCGGATGACCTGGGAAATGATGATCCCGGAGTTACCACGTGCCGCCGCGACCGCACCCTTCGCGAACAGGCTGAGCGCCTCGATCGCGTCCCTCGGGTCGGCGCCTGCCAGCTCCGCGTTGGCCCCGCTCATCGTGTGCAGCAGGTTGGACCCGGTGTCGGAGTCCGCGACCGGGTACACGTTGATGCCGTTGATCGCCGGTCGCAGCTGGTCAAGGGTGTGCACACAGGCCGAGGCCCAAGCCGAAACCGCACCCGCGTCCAGCACTCGCACGCTGTAACCTCCTACTGGTCTTGGGCAGGGTATCGACCCCCTTGGTATCAACGGGGGACCCACTAGTTACTATGGTCGAGTTGCCCAGTCGACCTGGGCCGTGATTTGTCTTCCCATATTCAAAGGAGTTCGACGTGGCTGCCGTGTGCGACGTCTGTGCCAAGGGACCTGGCTTCGGTAAGTCGGTTTCGCACTCCCACCGGCGTACCAACCGCCGCTGGAACCCGAACATCCAGACCGTTCACGCGAAGATCGGCCTGTCCCAGCGCAAGCGTATGAACGTGTGCACCTCGTGCATCAAGGCCGGCAAGGTCACGCGAGGCTGAGCTAGAAGTTCGGACAGCGGCCCGGAGACTCATTGAGTCCCCGGGCCTTTTGTCGTGCTCAAAGGAGGTCGGTCGCGAGGCCGATGCTGGCGGGCTTCCTGGCGACCGCGGTGCCTCTGGCCCTGGAATGCGGTGGAACGCTGCCTTCGCTGAAGCCCGAGCTGGCACCGCCGGTGCTGACCGCCGGAACGCTCGGCATCGAACGCCCAGGTCAGGGGCTGCGAGTGGCATGGCCGGTCATTGACAGGAAAGCCGAACGTGGAGCGAGCGAGTTGATCTTCGCGAATGGACGATTCTTGAGAGGTCAGGCCGGTTGACTGAGGGGGAAATGGGTCGTTCAACGTCTCAAATCCTCCTCAGTCAACTTGCTTGACTTGTGGGGCTGGAGTCACGAGCCCTTGTTACGGGAGCTTCCAGTCGACGGGGTCGGCGCCCTGTTGCCGGAGCAGTTCGTTGGCGCGGCTGAAGGGGCGGGAGCCGAAGAAGCCGTTGTGGGCCGAGAGCGGGCTCGGGTGGGCCGACTCGATGCACGGGATCTCGCCCAGCATGGGCTTGAGGTTGCGGGCGTTGCGGCCCCAGAGGATCGCGACCATGGGCTCCGAGCGGGCGGCGAGTGCCTTGATGGCCTGGGCGGTGACGTCTTCCCAGCCCTTGCCCTGGTGGGCGTTGGACTTGCCGGGCTGGACCGTCAGTGCCCTGTTGAGCAGCAGGACGCCCTGCTCGGCCCAAGGCGTCAGGTCGCCGTTGGACGGCAAGGGGTGGCCGAGGTCCTCGGCGTACTCCTTGTAGATGTTGACCAGGCTCTTCGGGATCGGGCGCACTTCGGGCGCCACCGAGAAGCTGAGGCCGACCGCGTGGCCGGGAGTCGGGTACGGGTCTTGGCCGACGATCAGCACGCGCACGTCGTGGAACGGCTGCTGGAAGGCGCGCAGCACGTGCGGGCCCGCCGGTAGGTAGGTGCGGCCTGCGGCGATCTCCGCGCGGAGGAACTCCCCCATCGCGGCGATCTTGTCCGCCACCGGTGCGAGGGCTTCCGCCCAGCCTGCTTCGACGATCTCGTTCAACGGGCGCGCTGTCACGGCGAGCGAGCCTACTGCTACTGGTCGAGCCGTCGAAGTTCGGTACGGAAACGTTGGCCTCGCGCCACATAACTGTCGACGACCATGGCGATGTTGTCCGGTCCGAAGGACTTGTTCTCGCGGATCTTCGCCGGGACGCCGAGCGCGATGTGGCCGCTCGGGACGTGACCGTTGTAAGACACGACCGCGCCCGCGCCGACCATGCCGCCGTCCTCGACGACCGTGCCGTTGAGCACCACCGAGCCCGACGCGATCAGGCAGCCGGTGCCGATCGTGGCGCCTTCGATGTGCACCGAGTGACCGACCGCGGACGACGGGCCGAGCAGGGTCGGCTGGGCGCGCGTGCAATGGATCACGCAGCCGTCCTGGACGTTGGAGCGCTCGCCGATCTCGATGTGGCCGTGGTCGCCGCGGAGCACCGTCTGCGGCCACACCGAAGCGAACGCGCCGATGCGGACGTCGCCGATGACCGTCGCGTCGGGATGGACGTACGCGTCGGGGTGGATCTTCGGTTCGAGGTCACCGAATGCGTAGATCGCCATTGAGCTCCTTCGCGAGACAGATGCTTTCCTGGGTGTGGCGGTAGATCCCGAACTTCGGAATCTCGGTATACCCCGAAGATCGGTACAACGCGATCGCCTCCGGCTGGAGCGTGCCCGTCTCCAAGACCGCGCGCGTGCGGCCCGCGGCGAGGGCCGTGCGCTCCAGCTCGGCGAGCAGCTCACGCGAGAAACCCTTGCCACGGAAGGAAGGCGTGACGAACATGCGCTTCAGTTCGGCGTCGGCGGTGGCGACCCGCCACGAACCGCAGGCGATCAGCTTCACCGCGTCCGGGTGGGCGTAGTCGACCGTGTGGATGTCCATGACCAGCACACTAGGCGAACGGTACGACACTCTTCAGCGCACTTTCATCGCCAATGTTCCCAGCCGGGCGGTGCCTCGTAGGGCTTGCCGTCGACGGTCACGCCGGTGCCCGGCATGGTCACCGAGCCGATGCGCCGCCAGCCTTCCGGCAACGGCGGGCCAGGCGCGAAAGTGGCGGCCAGTGCGTGATCTTCCCCGCCGGTCAGCACCCAGGTCAACGGGTCCGCGCCCAGCGCGGAGCCGACTTCGACGAGCCGGGTGGCGATCTCCAGGCGTTCGGTCTGGACGTCGATGCCGACCTCGGACGCGGCCGCGATATGCGCCAAATCGGCCAGCAGGCCGTCGGAGATGTCGATCATCGAGGTCGCGCCGGCTTCGGCGGCCTGCGGGCCAGCGTCGTAAGGCGGTTCCGGGCATCGTTGCGCGTTGACGACGCCCACCGGTGAGCGGAAACCGCGGCCCAGCACGGCGAGACCGGCGGCCGCCCAGCCGAGCCTGCCGCGCACGGCCAGCACGTCGCCGGGGCGCGCGCCGGAGCGGGTGATCATCGCGCGGCCGCCGAGGTCGCCGAGTGCCGTGACACTGATCACCAGCTGGTCGGCGCGGACCATGTCGCCGCCGACGATGCCGACGCCGACGGCCGACGCCTCCACCCACATGCCGTCGACGAGCTCGGTGATGACCGCCGTGGGGGTGTCCGGCGGGCAGGCGATGCCGACGAGCACCGAGGTGGGCGTCGCGCCCATCGCGGCGATGTCGGCGAGGTTGACCGCGACCGCCTTGCGCCCGACGTAGCCGGGGCTGGACCAGTCGAAGCGGAAGTGCACGCCCTGGACCAGCACATCCGTGCTCGCGACCACCCTGCCGTCAGGCGTGGCGACCACGGCCGCGTCGTCACCGGGGCCGAGCAGGGTCGGGGCGGGCTGCTTGCGCCCTGTGGTCACGGCGCGGATCAGGCCGAACTCGCCCGTCTCACCGACCGTTACCTGAGGATTCTGTGGTGACACCTGTCACCTCCGTTCGTTCTTGAACAACGAATGCTGATCACCGATAGTCGGATGCCCTATGTTTCTTGTACGTTGCTGGCGACACCCACAACGTTCCTACCTTGAGCCGATCGATCCAGACGAAGGGGCGCGCCGTGGTTCACGCATACATCCTCATCCAGACCGAGGTCGGCAAGGCGGCGGCCGTGGCCGCCGAGATCTCCGGCATCCCTGGCGTGACGAGCTCCGAGGATGTCACCGGGCCGTACGACGTGATCGTCCGCGCCGCCGCGGACAGCGTCGACCAGCTGGGCCAGCTCGTCGTCGCGAAGGTGCAGAACGTGGACGGGATCACCCGGACGCTGACCTGCCCCGTGGTGCACCTGTAGGGCGTGTTTCTCGGGTGGGGTGCGATGAGAGTCGTGATCCAGGTGGTTCCTGGCGGTGCCGCGGGATCTCCCTCGTACCGGGTTGTACTCGGGTGATCGCGCGGTGCCGCCAGGGGCCGCCTGGGCGCGGCTATCGCGTAGCCCACCCGAGAAGCACGCCCTCACCCATGCTGTAGTTAGCGAGTGGCTGAAACGGACAATGGCGCGCCGCCGCGTGCACTTCTGGTCGTCGCGGCGGTGCTCGCCGTGCTTTTCGCGGGTGGGGTCGCGTATTTCGGGCTGAAGGGCACTTCGGCCGAGCCCGAGGGCGACACCGGCCCGCTGCCGCTGGTCTCGGTGCCCGCACCGCAGGCAGGCTCCGCGGACTGCGCCAAGCTGGTCGGCGGTCTGCCCGCCGACCTGACGTCCAATGGCAAGAAATTGTCCCGGCGTGAGCTCGCGGAACCCGCGCCCGCCGCGACCGTCGCCTGGGGCACGGAAGCCGTCGTACTGCGCTGCGGGCTTGATAAGCCTTCCGAGCTGACGCAGACCGCGCAGCTGCGCACGATCAACGGT
Source organism: Amycolatopsis sp. NPDC059657 (assembly GCF_042734395.1). Taxonomy (NCBI): domain Bacteria; kingdom Bacillati; phylum Actinomycetota; class Actinomycetes; order Pseudonocardiales; family Pseudonocardiaceae; genus Amycolatopsis; species Amycolatopsis sp. NPDC059657. Next base: position 8,451 of record NZ_JBHWEB010000066.1, read on the forward strand.
GTCCAGTGGCTGCCGATCGAAGCCGACGGCGTCTCGACCTGGTACCTGGTGGACCGCTCGGTGTACGCCGCGCTCACCGTTCCGAAGTCCGCGGGCACCGGGCCGCTGCAGAGCGTCTCCGACGCCGTCGCCGCGACTCTGCCGCCGCAGCCGCTGCGGTTTTAGCGTTTCGCGGGCCTGGCGACTGGGGTCGCGGGAAGACTCACGCCCCCAGCCGCCCTCTCGGGTCGGGTTGAACACATGAACGCCCCGTTCATGTCGTCCAACCCTGGGGCAAGGTGATCTTCGTGAAACCCGGGTTTGGGCCATTGAATGGCCAGAACCCGGGTTTCGCATACCCGCCACGCCGGCTTGCCGGGCCCCGGAAAGCCGGCGGGAACACTCACGACAGTGGTTTTGGCGTTTTGCGGGCGGCGGCGAACACAGCGGGTTAGCATCCGGGCGTGCAGAGGAAAATTGCCTGGATCGGCGCCGCGCTACTGACGCTCGCGCTCACCGCCTGTGACGACAAGACCGAGTCGGCCCCGACGCCCGCTCCGCCTCCGCCGTCCAGCAGCCCGGCGGCGCCCAGTTCGTCGTCAGTCGCGCCGCCGTCATCGAGCTCGGCGGCGCCCACCAGCACCGAGGCCGAGGGCCCCGACCCGTCCAAGGCGGGCGGGATCGCGCGGTACACGAAGTTTCTCCGCGCCGTCGGCGCCCAGGACCTCGACGTCGTCTGTGAAATCGCGGCGCCCGCGGCCAAGAAGGCCGAAAAAGACGGCTTCGGCCCGTGCAAGCAGACCATGACCATGATGTTCGGCATGATCTCGGCGAAGCAGAAGGAAGCACTGCGCGGCGCGACGATCGACCCGGCCGCGGTGAAGACGATCAGCGCCACCCAGATTCAAGTACCGTCCAACGCGATCAAGGCAAGCGTGAAATTCACGGACAGCGATTTCGGCAACCAGACCCTCAAGTTCCAGGGCGGCGACTGGTACATCTACGACATGTAGTCAGCGCAGGCCGGTGCCGCGCGCGATCGCGGTCTCGATGAGGGTCGTCAGCAGTGTCGGGTAGTCGACGCCGGTGACGGCCCACATCTTCGGGTAGGCCGAGGTGGTGGTGAAGCCGGGCATCGTGTTGACCTCGTTGATGGTCAGCTCGCCGTCCGCGCCGACGAAGAAGTCCACCCGCGCGAGGCCCTGGCAGTCGAGCGCCTCGAAGGCACGCAGCGCCGTGGCGCGCACCCGTTCGATGATCTCGTCGTCCAGCTTGGCCGGGATGTCGAGTTCGGCGTCCTCGCCGACGTACTTGGTCTCGAAGTCGTACCAGGCTTCGGCTTCTTCACTGAGCACCCGGATCTCGGCGGGCAGCGAAGCCTCGACACGGCCGTCGGGGAACTCAAGCACGCCGCATTCGACCTCGCGGCCGACGACGGCGGCCTCGACGAGCACCTTGGGGTCCGTCTGGCGGGCGAGGAGAATGGCCGCGTCGAGCTGGGACCAGTCGGTGACCTTGCTGATGCCGATCGACGAGCCCGCGCGCGACGGCTTCACGAACACCGGCAGGCCGAGCTTGTCCCGCTCCGCCTGGGTCAGCGTCGTCGCGCGGCGCGACAGCTCGACGTACGTGCCGACAGGAAGTCCTTCCGCGGCAAGGAGTTTCTTCGCGGTCGCCTTGTCCATCGCGGCCGCGCTGGCGAGCACGCCCGGTCCGACGTACGGGATGTCCGCGAGCTCGAGCAGCCCCTGGATGGTGCCGTCCTCACCGAACGCGCCGTGCAGCACGGGGAACACGACGTCCACCGAGGACAGCACGCCGACCTCGGCGCCGCGCTCCAGCGAGACGACGTTGCGGCCACTCAGCACGAGCGCCTTGCCGTCGGTGACCGACGGGAACTCCTTGCCCTGGATCGCCAGCTGCGAGGCGTCGGAGGTGCCGAGCACCCAGCCACCCTCGCGAGTGATGCCGATGGGGACGATCTCGAACCGCTCCGCGTCCAGGTTCGCCAGGATGCTGCCGGCGGATACGCAGGAAACGGGGTGTTCGCTGCTCCTGCCTCCGAACACGACCGCGACTCGAGTCTTACTCATGGCAGGTCACCCTACCGGGCGCTTGCCAAGCAACCCGACGAGCGTGGGCAGGGCCGAAGCCAGTCCCTCACGCGAACACCCCGCGTAACCGATCGCCACGCCGTGCACGGTCGGCGTGCCCGCGAAGTGCCTGGCGAGGCCGTCGAGGCGGATACCAGCGCGTTCGGCGTCGGCGAGCCGGGCGCGCTCGGTCTCCGCGGAGTCGAACGGGACGACCAGGTGCGCGCCCGCGTCGTCGCCGAGCAGCGGGATACCGGCAGCGGTGAGCGCGGCGGAAAGCATGGTCCGGCGTTCGGACAGCTCACGGCGGAGTTTGCGCAGGTGACGGCCGAGGTCGCCGTTGCGGGCGAGTTCGACGAGGACGCGCTGGCCAGCCGGGGATGGCCGGGTGCCGGTGCGTTCGCGGTACTCCAGCACGGCCGCGGCGACGGGCGGTGGCGCGACCATCCAGCCGGCGCCGAGCGTCGGCGTGAGGATCTTGCTCGTGGTGCCCAGATGCGCGACGACGTCCGGGGCCAGCGCCGCCAGCAACGGCAGCGGCGCCACGTCGAAGCGCAGTTCGCCGTCGTAGTCGTCTTCGATCAGCAGGATGCCGTCGGTGCGCGCGCGGTCGACCAGCTCGACGCGGCGTGACGCGCTCATCCGGCTGCCCATCGGATATTGGTGCGCGGGCGAGCAGTAGACCGCGCGCACACCCTGCGGGATGGCGTCCGGGCGCAGGCCTTCCCCGTCGACGGGGACGCCGACCACACGCAGCCCTGCGCGCCGGAATGTCTGCACGGCGCGCTGGTAGCCGGGCTCTTCGATCGCCACGACGTCGTCGCGGCTGAGCACCGCGCCCGCGAGTTCGAAGACGGCGGCCGTGGTCCCGCCGGTCGAGAGCACCGCGTGCGTCGCGAGACCGCGGTGGCGCAACAGATGTTCGGTGACCGCGGCGCGGTAGTCCGGCAGTCCCGCGCGGTGCTCACGGTAAGCGGGCGCCGGGTCGCCGGCCGCACGCCAGGCCCGGCGCCACGCGGCCCGGTCGAGCCCGTCGGCCCATGGCACGCCCGGCGTGAGGTCGAGCAGGTCCGTGCGATCCCTGACCTCGCCGGGCACCGCGCCGCTGACCGAACGCGAGCCGGGCGGCGAAGTCGTCACGTACGTCCCGGAACCGTGACGCCCGGCGATCCAGCCCTCGGCGTGCAGTTGCTCGTAGGCGGCGGAGGTGACCGTGCGGCTCACGCCGAGACGTTCCGCGAGCGCGCGGGTGGACGGGAGCCGGTCGCCGCCACGCAGGTGCCCGGTGGCGGCCGCGTCGCGCAACGCGTCGGCGAGCTGCACCGCGAGCGGCAGCTCCGACTTGCGGTCGAGCCGCACGGGCAACGCGGTTTCGGACACCGGACCTCCTTCAAGTGGACTGCTCAATCATACACAAATTGGCCATTCCGTAATGCCACTGCCTGATCAAAACTGGCCGTATGACCGAACTGCCACCACTTTCCCCGACCGGACGGACCACGCTCGGCAGGCGCAAGGTCCGCGCGGTGAGCGATCGGGCGACGCTGTACTCCGTGCTCGACGAAGCGCTGATCTGCCACCTCGGCGTGGTGCGTGACGGGGTCCCGATGGTGCTCCCGACCGGCTACGGCCGCGACGGCGACACGATCTACCTGCACGGATCGACCGGTGCGACCAGCCTGCGGCAGGCGGCGGCCGGTGTCGAGGTCTGCGTGACCGTGACACTGCTCGACGGGATCGTCTACGCGCGCTCGGTCAACAACCACTCGATGAACTACCGCTGCGCGGTGATCTACGGCGAGGCGAAGCCGGTGACCGAGCCCGAGGCGAAGATGCACGCGCTGCACGTGATCACCGATCACCTCGCGCCCGGTTCATGGGAGCACGCGCGCGACGTCAACGCCAAGGAGTTCGCCGCGGTGTCCGTGCTGGCGCTGGACCTGGCCGAGGCGTCGGTGAAGATGCGCGCCGAGGGGCCAGGCGACGAGCCGGAAGACCTCGAGGAGAACAGCGCGTGGGCCGGGGTGCTTCCGGTCTACACGGTCTTCGGCGAGCCGGAGTCCGACAAGGAGGTGCCGCCGGTCGTGCCGGTGCCCGAGCACGTCAGCGGCCGCGGGGCAGCCGGACGGTGAAGGTGGTCCGGCCGGGCCCACTGGACACTTCTACCGAACCGCCGTGCGCGGCGACGAGCGAGTTGACCACGGCCAGGCCGAGCCCGGTGCCGCCGTTGCCGCGTGTGCGTGAATGGTCGACGCGGTAGAACCGGTCGAAGATCCGCGGCAGGTTCTCCGGCGCGATACCCGGTCCCTCGTCGGAGATCCGCAGCACGATGCCGTCTTCGACGCGGACTGACACGGTCACCGGCGTGCCGGGCGGGGTGTGCACGGCCGCGTTGGTCAGCAGGTTGTCGAGTACTTGCCGCAGCCGTACCGGATCCGCGCGCAGCGTGGCAGATTCGGCGAGATCGAGCGTCAGCGGCCGGTCGGGATGACCGGCGCGGAAGGCGTCGGCCGCGGCGGTGACGAGTTCGACGACATCGGTGTCCGACGGCCGCAGCGGGGCGTCGGCCTCGACGGAATCCAAGCGCGCCAATAACAACAGGTCGTCGACGAGCACGCTCATCCGCGCCGTCTCCGCCCTGATCTTCGCCAGGTGCGCGTCACGCTCGGCGGGTTCGTTGGCCGCCGCGTACTGGAAAAGCTCGGCGTAGCCCCGAATCGAGGTCAGCGGGGTCCGGAGTTCGTGTGACGCGTCGGCGATGAACCGGCGCAGCTTCTCGTTCGCGGCCGTGCGCGCGGCGAGCGAGGTCTCGATGTGCTCCAGCATCACGTTGAACGCGGTCCGCAGCTCCTCCACCTCGGCGCCGCCGCCGGAACCGGAGGCACGCACCGGCAGCTCCGGACTCCCGGTGAGATCGTGCGAAGCGATGTCGTGCGCGGTGCCCGCCATGTCACCGAGTGGTTTGAGCCCGCGCCGCAACACGATCCGGCCGAAGATGACCAAAACGCCCAGTGCGACGGCGAACGCGCCGACCTCGATCCAGATCAGCCTGCTGACCGTGGTGTCGAGTTCGCTCTGCGGTGCGGCGCTGACGAGGACCTCGCCGTTGGGCTTGTCGACCGGGCAGGCGCGAACCCGGTAGAGCCCCTCGTCACGCACGTACACCGTGCGCAGCACTTCCGTGGTGGTGGCTTCCGTCGCCACCTTTTGCAGCTGACTGAAGTCCTCGGGCAGCTTTCCCAGCTCGGCCGGGCTCGCGACTCCGTCGCGCACCTTGAAAACCGCGGTGAACCAGCCATAGGACTGCAGCGGAGCGCCGTGTTTGTCCTTGAGCGGGCCGACCTGGCTCTGCTGGGTCTTGGTGAGCTGCTCGTCGAGCCGGTTGGCGAGGAACTCGCGGATGAAGACGGTGCTGAACACGCCGACCACGGCGAAGACCACGAGCGAAAGCGCGGCCAGCCCGAGTGCCAGCCGCGTGCCGAGGCGGGACGCCCGCCACTGTTTCATCAGGTTCACTGCTTCACCTGGCGCACCACGTAGCCGACGCCGCGCACGGTGTGGATGAGCGGCTCGCGTCCCGAATCGAGCTTGCGGCGCAGATGGGAGACGACGAGTTCGACCACATTGGAGCGGCCGCCGAAGTCGTACTCCCAGACGTGATCGAGGATCTGGGCCTTGGTCAGCACGGCTGGCGAGCGGCGCATGAGATAGCGCAGCAGCTCGTACTCGGTCGGCGTGACCGTCACCAGCGCGCCGGCACGCCGCACCTCGCGGGTGTCCTCGTTGAGCACCAGGTCGGCGACCTCGAGCACGGAAGGCTTCCACGCGGGACCGTTGCTGCGGCGCAGCACCGCGCGCAGCCTGGCCATCAGTTCCTCGACCGAGAACGGCTTGACGAGGTAGTCGTCGCCGCCGCGGGTGAGCCCCGCGATGCGGTCGGCGGTGGCGTCCTTCGCGGTGAGGAAGACGACCGGCACGGCCGTGCCGTTGTCGCGCAGCCGGTCCAGCACGGTGAAGCCGTCGAAGTCGGGCAGCATCAGGTCGAGCACGACGATGTCCGGAGCGAAGCTCGCCGCCTCACGCAGCGCGTCCTGGCCGGTGCCGGCGGTGACCGCTTCCCAGCCCTCGTACCTGGCGACGGTCGCGACCAGATCGGCGATATGCGGCTCGTCGTCGACGACCAGCAGCCGCACCTTCTCATTGCTCACACTGTCCATCCTGCGGTAGTTCGAGCGTGCGGGCGAGGTGAGGACGCACACGACAGGAAGTCGACAGGTTATCCCCAGACCTGACACAGGTTCGCCGACGAAAGTCATTCGCAGTGAACCGACTCGAGAGGGCATCCGTGTGACAACCATGTCTGAAGCTCCAGTACTTCGACCCCGTGTCGCAGCCAGGACCGGCCTCTACGTCTTCCTCGGGGCCAATGTGGCCGTCGTCACCACGCTCTTCGCCGTCGCGGGAACGTCGGGCAACGCGCTCATCACGATCGGCAGGCTCGCCGGGTTGTACGGCGCGCTGGTCATGGCGTTCCAGCTGCTGCTGGTCGCTCGGATCCCGTGGCTGGACAGGCGGCTCGGCATGGACCGGCTGACCAACTGGCACCGCTGGACCGGGTTCGGTCTCTTGTGGACACTGCTGGGGCACCTGGTCTTCATCGTCTTCGGCTACGCGCAGGTCGAGAACAACGGGCCGGTCGACGAGCTCGTCGAGATGGCCAACACCCTCGACGGCATCCTGCGCGCGCTCGTCGCCTTCGTGCTGATATTGGTGATCGGCGGCACTTCCGCGCGGTTCGCGCGCAAGCGGATGGCGTACGAGACGTGGCACTTCATCCACCTCTACACCTACGCCGCGGTCGTGCTGGCGTTCAGCCACCAGATCGCGCTCGGGCAGTCGTTCACCAGCTCGCCGTTCGCGAAGGCCTATTGGTGGACGCTCTGGGGTGTCAGCCTGGGCGCGGTGCTGCTCGGCCGGGTCGTGCTGCCGCTGTGGCGGAACCTGCGGCACCAGCTGCGCGTGGTCGCGGTCGTGCCGGAGTCACCGGACGTGGTTTCGGTGTACATGAGCGGGAAACGGCTGGGCGAGCTGCCCGCGCGTGCCGGTCAGTTCTTCCTGTGGCGGTTCCTGACGCGGGAACGCTGGTTCCAGGCGAACCCGTTCTCGCTCTCGGCGGCGCCGGACGGCAAGACGTTGCGGCTCACCGCGAAAGCTCTCGGCGAGGGCAGCGCGAGCCTGCGGAACCTCAAGGTCGGCACGCGGGTGTTCGCCGAAGGACCGTACGGCGCGTTCACCACCTTGCAGCAGACGCGATCGAACGCGTTGCTCATCGCGGGCGGTGTCGGCGTGACCCCGATCCGTGCGCTCCTCGAAGAGATCAAGGGACACGTCGTGGTGATCTACCGCGTCGGCTCCACCCGCGACGCCGTGCTGCTGCACGAGTTGCACGGGCTGGCCCGCGCACGCGGCGCCAGGGTGCACGTGCTGACCGGGCCGTCACAGGTTTCCGGGCCGTACGGTCCGCTGCTCGGACCGGCGAGCCTGCTGAAGCTCGCACCCGACCTGAGCGACCGCGACGTGTTCGTGTGCGGGCCGCCGGGGATGACCAACGCCGTGCTGGCGAGCCTGCGTGAGCTTTCCGTGCCACGCCAGCAGGTGCACGCCGAACGTTTCAGCCTTGCCGGATAACAGGAGATCTCGCCGTGAAGAAGACCATTCTCGTCCTGCTGTTGTCCGCAGGCGGTTTCGCCGCCGTGTGGAACTTCGAGCCGACGCCGATCGGCAGTACCGCTGTCGCCGCGCCGAGCACCACCGCACCGTCCACTTCGGAGAGCGGGTCCGCCACCGGCTCCTCCGGCACGCAGACGGTCGCGGGGACCGCCGAGAGCAGTGACTACGGGACCGTGCAGGTCCAGGTCACGTTCTCCGGCACGAAGATCGAAGACATCCAGCTGGTGCAGCAACCACGCAGCGGCCGCGCGGTCAACGCGCTGCCCCGGCTGCGCGAGGAGGCGCTGCGGGCGCAGAGCGCGGACATCGACACCGTGTCCGGCGCGACCTCGACGAGTGATTCGTACGTCAAGTCGTTGCAAGCCGCCATCGACGCCAAGGGGTCCTGAAATGCGAGCCAAAGCCATGAACCGGGTCGAGCACATCATGGGCCTGCCGATCTCGATGAGCATCGACGGCTTCGAGGACGCGCAGGACGACGCTTTCGCGTGGCTGCGCGAGGTCGACGAGCGGTTCAGCCCGTTCAAGCCGGACAGTGAGGTGTGCCGGTACGACCGCGGCGAACTCGCGCTCGAAGAAATAAGCGACGAGCTGCACCTGATCCTGGCGCTTTGTGCGCACTACGAACAACTTTCCGGCGGCGCGTTCAGCGCGCGGCCGCGCGGCGGGAGCTTCGACCCTTGTGGCGTGGTGAAGGGCTGGGCCGTGCAGCGTGCGGCCGACATCCTGCGCGCGGCGGGTGCGACGCGATTCTGTCTGAACGCGGGCGGCGATGTCGTCACCGCGGGCGAAGCCGAGCCGGGACGGCCGTGGCGGGTCGGTGTCCGGCATCCGGACCAGCCGGACGTCTTGTGCTGTGTGCTGGCGAGCCGTGACGGAGCGGTGGCGACTTCGGCGGCCTATGAACGGGGTTCGCACATTGTGGACGGTCGCACCGGGGCGGCGGCCTCGGGCTTGGTGAGTGTGACGGTCGCGGCGCCGGACCTGACTTCGGCGGATGCCTTGGCCACGGCGATCTTCGCGATGGGACGTGACGGGATCACGTGGGCGGCCGGGCAGGACTGCGAGGTCTTCATCGTCGACGCGGATCGGAAAGTTCACCGCTCAGCGGGGCTCGAGACGACGTAACCTGCGGGGCATGAGTTCTTTCGTACAGAACATCGCGTTCGACTGCGCGGACCCCTACAAACTGGCTTCCTTCTGGAGCAAGGTCGTCGACCGCCCGCAGGCCGAGGAAGACTTCCCCGGCGACCCCGAAGCCATCATCGAACTGGCGGCGGGCGGGCTGACGCTGTTCTTCCAGCGGGTGCCGGAGGAGAAGTCGGTCAAGAACCGCGTGCACGTCTGCCTGCGCCCGAGTGACCGCACGCGCGACCAGGAAGTGGGGCGCCTGCTGGAAATCGGCGCCGGGTTCGTGTCCGACCATCGCGAGCCGGACGGCACCGGCTGGGTCGTGCTGGCGGACCCCGAGGGCAACGAGTTCTGCATACTCCGCAGTCCCGGCGAACTCGCCTACTGAGGCTGACGTGCTACCCAGTGGTTGCACATCACGGGGAGATAGTGCAACCTATGGGTAGCACGTCAACTCAGGGAGGCAGTCATGGACAGCATCGAGCGCGAGGTGGAAATCAACGCCCCGATCGACCGGGTTTGGGGCCTGGTAACGGAACCAGGCTGGTGGATCGGTGACGGCGGCGCCGACGAGCAGCAGCGCCGCCAGGAGGGCGAGCTGCACATCGTCGAGCACGCCAAATACGGGACCTTCGCGTTGAAGATCGAGAAGACCGACCCGCGCAAGTACATCTCCTACCGGTGGATCGGTGGTTACCCCGACCCGGACGGCGACTCGACGCTGGTCGAGTTTTCCTTGCAGGAGCGCGAAGGCGGCACACTGCTGAAGGTCGTCGAGAGCGGCTTCGACTCGCTCAACAAGACGCCGGACGAGCGCAAGCAGGCCGTCGAGGGAAACTACGAAGGCTGGAAGTTCCAGCTGAACGTGGCCAAGGAACGGGCGGAACAAGGGTGACCGAAATCGGCGAGGTGCTCGCCGCGCTGGCCGACCCGACGCGGCGGCAGCTGCTCGACGTGCTCGCCGACGCGGGCCAGGCCAGCGCGACCACACTCGCCGGGCAGCTGCCGGTGAGCAGGCAGGCCGTCGTCAAGCACCTCAACGTGCTCGAAAGCGCCGGTCTGGTCAGCGGCGGGCGGTCCGGCCGCGAAGTGCTGTATCGCGTGCGGCCGGAGGCGATCGAAGAGTCCGCGCGGTGGCTCACCGAGCTTGCCGCGAGCTGGGATCGACGCCTGAACATGCTCAAACGGATTGCGGAACAGGCTTAGCGTTCAGTGTCTTCAGTTCGCCCGGCCGCAGGAAAGCCATGGCGCACATACCGATCAGGGTCGCGCCCGCCGCGGCGACGAAGATCGAGTCGTAGCCGTACGCCGCGGCGAGCGAGCCGGCCAGCGTCGGCGCCGCCACCGCCGCGATGTTCGCGATGAAGTGGGTGAACCCGCCGAAGGTGCCCGCCCGCGACGGGGCGGTGTCGATGATCACCGCCCAGAACACCGCGTTGGGCAACGAGTTGAGCGCATTGCCGACGGCCATCAGCGTCAGCACGGCCGCCGGGGTGGTCATCGCCGGGATGAGCAGGAAGCACGCGGCGGTCGCGGCCATCGAGACCACCGCGAGCAGATTGCGGGCGATGCGGAGGTTTCCGGTGCGGCGGCGGAGATGGTCGGAGATCCGGCCGCCGAGCAGGATGGTCACGCACGCGCCGATCCAGGGGATCATGCCGAGGTACCACAGCGAGCCCAGCGAGAAGCCGAACTGGTCCTGCAGGTACTTCGGCACCCAGGTGAGAATGGTGAAGTTGACGAACATGAAGGCGAAGTAGCCGACCGAGTTCAGCAGCAGCGTCCGGCTGGTGAAGAACGCGCGCACCGGCACGCGCTCGACCGTCGCTTCGGGACCGGTTTCCGCGCGGATGTGCGCGAGTTCCTCGGCCGTGACCTGCGGATGCTCCTCCGGCTTGTCGCGGAACAACCGGTAGAAAGCCGCGAGCAGCACCAGTCCCGCGACGCCGAGCACGATGAACGTCGTGCGCCAGCTGCCGGTCAGCTGCAGCAGTCCCACCGAGACGGGCGCCGTCAGCAACGCGCCAAGCGGCGTGCTCAGCAAGCCGAGTGAAACGGCGAAACCGCGTTCGCGTGGCGCGGCCCAGTCGGCCATCGTGCGGTTGATCGTGGAATACGCGGGACCTTCGGAGAACCCGAACAGAATGCGGACCACCGCGAACCCGGCGAGCGCCGAACCGAGGAAGAGTCCGAGCTCTCCCGCGAACGCCGACGCGATTTCCAAGATCGACCACGCGGCGCCGGCCCAGAGCCACACTCGGCGCGGCCCGAGCCGGTCGGCGAGCCAGCCGCCGAGAAGCGCGCCGAACATATAGCCGTATCCGAAGAAACCGAGCACACCACCCCAGTCCGCCTTTCCGAAACCGAATTCGGCGATGACCGGACCGGCGGCATAGGAAATGGCGCCACGGTCGATGTAGTTGACCAATGCGACGGCCACCAGCAGGCCGAAGATCACGTAACGAAATCGGGGCATGACCGCTCCCTTGCCTCGGGTGCGGCAGACTTTATAAAGTGCACAGTATGAAAAGCAAGCCTCTGGTGGCCGTCGCCGCGCTCGGCGGAACCATCGCGATGGCGCCCGCCGAGCGCGGTGTGGTGCCGACGTTGAGTGCGGAAGACCTGCTCAGCGGGGTCGAACTCGACGTCGACGTGCGCGCGGCGACCCTGTCGAACATCCCTGGCGCGTCGCTGACCTTCGAGGCGCTGGCCCGCTGCCACGACTGGGCGGCCGCGCAGGAGGCCGACGGGATCGTCGTGGTCCAGGGCACGGACACCCTCGAAGAGACGGCCTACTTCTTCGAGTGCGTGTGGCCGGACGAGCGACCGGTGGTGGTCACCGGCGCGATGCGGCACCCGAGCCTGCTCAGCGCGGACGGGCCGGCCAACCTGGCGAACGCACTGACCGTGGCCGCGGCGCCGTCGAGCCGGGGCCGGGGTGCGCTGGTGTCGTTCAACGACGACGTCCACCAGGCGCGCTGGGTCCGCAAGGCGCACTCCAGTCATCTGGAGGCCTTCTCTTCCGCGCCCGCCGGGCCACTGGGAATGGTGGCCGAGGGCGTCGTGCACTACTTCCACCCGGCAGGCGAGCGGCCGCCCGCGCTGCCCGTTCCGGGCACGGAACTGCTGGTGCCACTGCTGGAGACCGGGCTCGACGACACCGGCGCGGTGCTCGACGCGGTCGTCGACGCCGGCGCGGCGGGCGTGGTGCTGGCCGCGAGCGGCGTCGGGCATGTTTCGGAGCGGACGGCCGACGCGATCGAGCGGACCGAGATCCCGGTGGTCATCGCGTCGCGGACGGGCGCGGGCACGACGTTCCGCGGTACCTACGGCTTCCGGGGCTCGGAGGCCGACCTGATCGGGATGGGCGTGACCATGGCGGGCTGGCTCGACCCGCGCAAGGCACGCGTGCTGCTCTACCTGGCGCTGGCGGCGGGCGCGCCGGTGGCGGACGAGTTCCGCCTGCGCGGCGCTCTCGTCTAGGTTTCTGGTCGTGGAAAGCACCCGTCCGCGGACGAACTACGAGTTCGCCAGGCAGACCCTGCGCGCGGACATCCTCGAAGGCCGCATCGAACCGGGCAGCAAGCTCATCCAGACCGAGCTGGCCACCCGGCTCGGCCTGTCGACGACGCCCGTCCGCGAGGCGTTGCAGGACCTCGCCCGCGAAGGCCTGGTCCTGCTCGACCCGCATCGCGGTGCCTTCGTGCGCGAGCTGTCGCTGGTCCAGGTGCGGGAGATCTACGAGCTGCGCATGCTGCTCGAGCCGATGCTCCTGCGCCGGACGGCGGGCACGCTCGACGCGGCCTCGCTCGAAGCCGCCGAAGCCTTGCGCGAACGCATGTCGGAGGAGACCGACATCTCCCGCTGGGCCGAGCTCAACCGGGAGTTCCACCGCCTGCTCTTCGCGCCGGGCGACGGGACGAAGCTCGCCGAAATCGTGGGCAGCCTGCGCGACTCGGCGACGCCTTTCGTCGCCCTATCACTGCGCGAGCCGCATCAGAGGGAGGACTCCAACCGCGAGCACGCCGAACTGATCGCGCTCCTGCGCGCCGGTGACCTCGACGCGGCCGAAGCCTTGACCCGCCGCCACCTCGAAGCCACCCTGCGCATCATCGCAGGTCAGGCCTCGTGAGCGTTGCGGGCGGTTCTAACCGCCCGCAAAGCTCACGAGCCCTTAAGACGGGGCCGGCGGCGAATTTCAGCGACCCGACGTTGTGAACGCCCCCGGGGGAACGGGCGGCGGTGGGTACGGGGGGGTGCAAACCTTAAACCCCCCCCCCAAACCGCAAAAAACGGGGGCTTAGG
>NZ_JBHWEB010000066.1:21698-55222 GCF_042734395.1 Amycolatopsis sp. NPDC059657
CCCAACCCTCCCCAGCAAATACGTCGGGGCGGGCGCCTATTACCCGCCACCCCAGGTTGCTCCCCCCCGGCTCGCAACGGTCAGCGTTGTGAACGGGGCGTTCACAACGTTCACGCACCCAGGCAATCGGACATATCGGCGTAATTCGGGAGCCTGGCCGAGTTGCCGTCGGACCGAGAGCGAGGGTCAAGCCTCTGTCCCCGGATGCCCCGCGGGCCGGTCGAACGCACAAACGCCACGTTTGCAACGCTGAGCGACACATAAGCCCCGTTCGTTCCGTCCAGAAGCCCGCCCAAGCTCGGGTAAAAACGACAAAGCGGGACAAAAGGTAGCGCCTTACGTCCTTTGTGGACATTCGGTCGGGCGCGACCCCCCGTGTCATCCGGAAAGTTGATCTTCGCGAAACGTCGGCAACGCTCACGAGGCCTTAGAGCTGGACGGGGCCTGCGACGGGGTCGAGGTGGAACGGGCGCATTTCGCGGCCGCCGTCGCGGTAGACGTGGAGGGTGACCGCGGGGTCGGGGCTCTCGTTGAGCACGCGGTGCACGTAGCCGGGGCCGAAGACGCGGGACTGGCCCGCGGCGAGCTTGTGGGCCTCGGTGATCGCGCGGCCGTCGGGGGCGCGGCGGGCGACGGTTTCCGTCACTGCACCGCTGACCACCGTGAACGCGCCGGAGCTGAAGGCGTGGTCGTGCAGGTCGGTGTGCTGGCCCGGGAGCCAGGACATGAGCCAGATCTCTTCGCGCTCGTCGGCTGAGACGAGCACGGAAAAGCGCTGGTCAGGGTCATAGCGGAGCAGGTGGCGCCAGCGGTCGCGGTCGGCCGCGTACTCGAGCGCGACGCGGACCGGGTGACGCAGTGCGGGGTTTTCGGAAACAAGCAGGGTGTTGTCGGGTACGGCGAACATGACGGAGTCCTCAACAAGCGAAGGGTGTCGAACAGGGCCGGGGCTGGGTTCACCGACAACAACGACACAGCGCACACGAAACCGGGCGAAGGTGCTGGGCACCGCGCCTCTCGGTCATTCGTGTCGCGAACATGTCATCCATGGAACCAGCCCCGGCTACTCTCGGTCAACCCATCTCGCAGTTTGGGAGAACCTGGGCTCTTTCGAAGAAAACTACGACCACTCGTGCTTCTGGGAACGGCCGAGCAGCTCGGCGCCCGCCTTGCGGGGGTCGACGCCCTCGTGGCACACCCGGTGCATGGCGTCGGTGATCGGCATGTCGACGCCGAGGCTCATCGCCAGCTCGCGGATCGAGGTGCACGACTTCACCCCCTCCGCGACCTGGCCGCCACCGGCGAGCTGGGCCTGTTCGACGGTCTCGCCGCGGCCGAGGTGCTCACCGAAGGTCCGGTTGCGTGAAAGCGGTGACGAGCAGGTCGCCACCAGGTCGCCGACACCGGCGAGCCCGGCGAAAGTCAGCGGGTCCGCGCCGAGCTTCGTGCCGAGGCGGGCCATTTCCGCGAGACCCCGGGTGATCAGCGTGGCCATCGTGTTGGTGCCGAGGCCGAGTCCGGCCGCCATCCCGCAGCTCAATGCGATGACGTTCTTGCAGGCGCCGCCCAGCTCGCAGCCGATGACGTCGGTGTTGGTGTACGGCCGGAAGTACGAGTTGAACGAAGCGCGCTGCACCGCGACCGCGCGTTCGTGATCACTGCACGCGACCACCGCGGCCGACGGCTGGCCCTGCGCGATCTCGCGGGCCAGGTTCGGGCCGGAGACCACCACGATCTCCTCGTCGGCGACCTCGGCGATCTCCGCGATGACCTGGCTCATCCGCTTCAGCGTGCCGAGTTCGACGCCCTTGGCGAGGCTCACCAGCACGGAATCCGGCGAGAGCAGGCCCTTCCACGCCGACAGGTTCGCGCGCAGGGTCTGCGACGGGACCGCCAGCACCACGGCCTGCGCGCCGTCCAGCGCCGCCGCCGGGTCCGCGGTCGCGGTGATCCGCTCCGGCAGCTTCACGTCCGGCAGGTACGAGCTGTTCGTGTGCGCGCCCGCGATCTCCTCGGCGACCGACTCCCGGCGCGCCCAGATGGTGACGTCGCGGCCGGCGTCGCCGAGGACCTTCGCGAAGGTCGTGCCCCACGAACCGGCCCCGAGCACGGTGATCCGCTGCAAGTCCTTGGCGAACATCTCAGTCCTCGTCCTTGTCCTTGGCGGGCGGCTCCTCCTGGCGGATCTCCGCCAGGAGCTTGGTGATGTCGTCCATGATCACGGCGGTGACCTCACGCAACAGCGTCGCGCTGCGGGTGCGCCCGGCGCCGCGGTAGGCCGAGAGGTCGATCGGGTCGCCGACCAGGTGCGTGATGGTCTTGCGGGGGAACGGCGTGAACTTCTTCGTGTACCCGTTGAACACGTGGTTGGTGCCCCACCGCGCGACCGGGATGACCGGGATGTCGGTCTCCAGCGCCATCCTGGCCGCGCCGGTGAACGGCTTGTCGAGCCAGCCGTCCTCGCGCTTGGTGATCGTGCCCTCCGGGTAGACCACCACCAGTTTGCCGTCGCGCAGTGCCTGGTGGGCGGCCTTGAGGCTGTCACCGGCCGCCGCCGAACCACGGGAGACGGGAATCTGCCCCGAGCCCGTGAAGATCTTGCCGAAGATCGGCATCCGGGTGAGGCTTTCCTTGCCCAGGAACCGCGGCACCCGCTTGCACCGGTGCACGAACACGGCGTCGACGACCGGGTCGAGGTGCGAGACGTGGTTCATCACCAGCAGCGCGGGTCCCTCGCGCGGGATCTTCGCCGCGTCGACGTAGACCCGCTTCGCCACCAACGCGGTCGCCGGATAGAACAGTGCGGCGGCCAGGCCCACCCAGAAGCCGCCCTTCTCACGCCGAGCCAAGGCTCCTCCTCGTAGATTCGTGTGCGAGCACTCGTGAGGATCCTGCACCACGCGTCCCGACTTCGGTAAAGATGGTGGGGTGGCACCCACGGTGGACCTGGTCGTCCCGTTGAAACCGCCCCGCGACGGCAAGTCGCGGCTGCGCGGCGCGCTGACGTCGCCAGGTGACGACGCCCATCACGCGGAACTCGTGCTGGCGCTGGCACTCGACACGCTCACGGCGGCCACCGCGGCGCCGGGTGTCCGGCGGGTGCTGGTCGTCGCGGCGGACCCGGAAGCGATCGAATCGGTCAAATCACTCAGTGTCGAAATTGTCGCGGAACCGGGACCCGGCGGACTCAACGCCGCTTATCAATTCGGTGAATCAGTGCTGCGAGCCGACGATCCGGGTGTGATTGTCGGCGCACTTCAAGCGGACCTGCCCGCATTGCGCGCGGTCGATCTCGGCGCCGCGCTCGCGCGAGCCGGCGGCAGGCGTGCCTTCTCCCCCGACCGCCAAGGCACCGGGACGACATTCCTCCTGTCGGCTCCCGGCCTGCCGCTCGACCCGAGGTTCGGCGTCGGATCCGCAGGCAGGCACGCGAATTCGGGGGCGCTCGTGCTCGACGCGGGCCTGTCGTTGCGCAGTGACGTGGACACCGCGGACGATCTTCGCGAAGCACGCGCACTGGGTGTCGGGGAACACACGAAAGCGATCTTGGACAGGCACTGTTCGCCGTTGTGGCCTGCCTGATTCAGGAGTTCACCCGACCGTCGAACACGGTATGCACATCCGGGCGCGAAGTGGTGAACAATGGGCCTCGTGAGCAACGACGACGGATCGACACCGGTGACCCGCCGTAAGGCCAAAGCACCCGCGGCTAAGCCCGCCACGACCAAGCGCCAGCCGACGGCGAAACCCCGCGCGACCCGCGGTGGCGCGGCCAGCAGGCCGCAGCAGTTCCACGCGGTTCCGTCGGCTCCCCCCGCGGTGACGCCGACCGCGGGCTCGACCGTCGAGACGTTGCCCGATGACCGGTACTTCAACCGGGAACTCTCGTGGCAGGACTTCAACGCGCGCGTGCTGGCGCTGGCCGAGGACGAGTCACAGGCGCTGCTCGAGCGTGCCAAGTTCCTCGCGATCTTCGCGTCCAATTTGGACGAGTTCTACATGGTGCGGGTGGCCGGGCTGAAACGCCGTGACGAAACCGGCCTTTCGGTGCGCAGCGCGGACGGGCTCACCCCGCGCGAGCAGCTGGCCTACATCGCCAAGCGCAACCAGGACCTGGTGGAGCGGCAGACCGGCGCCTTCGAGCGGCATCTGCGCCCCCAGCTGGCGGAACAGGACATCCGCATCGTCGGCTGGTCCGATTTGGACGGTGCGGACCAGCTCCGGCTGTCGAACCTGTTCAGCGAGCAGATCTTCCCGGTGCTCACCCCGCTGGCGGTCGACCCGGCGCACCCGTTCCCCTATATCTCCGGCCTGTCGCTCAACCTCGCGGTCACCGTGCGCGACCCCGAGGGCGGCACCGAGCGGTTCGCCCGCGTCAAGGTGCCGAACAACGTGCCCCGCCTGGTCCGCATCGAGCAGCAGCGCGAGAACCGCACGGCCACCTTCCTCCCGCTCGAAGAGCTGATCGCCGCGCACCTCGGCGAGCTGTTCACCGGCATGGAGGTGACCGAGCACCACGTGTTCCGGGTCACCCGCAACGCCGACTTCGAGGTCGAGGAAGACCGCGACGAGGACCTGCTGCAGGCGCTCGAACGCGAGCTGGCGCAGCGCCGGTTCGGCCCGCCGGTCCGCCTCGAGGTCGCGTCGGACATGAGCGAGCACATGCTCGAGCTGTTGCTGCGCGAGCTGGAGGTCGACCCGCGCGACGTGGTCGAAGTGCCCGGCCTGATCGACCTGACCTGCCTGTTCCAGCTGTCCGGAGTGGACCGCAAGGAGCTCAAGGACCCGCCGTTCGTGCCCGCGACGCATCCGGCGTTCGGCGAGCGCGAGACGCCGAAGAGCGTCTTCGCCACGCTGCGCGAGGGCGACGTGCTGGTGCATCACCCGTACGACTCGTTCTCCACCAGCGTGCAGCGGTTCATCGAGCAGGCCGCTGCCGACCCCAAGGTCCTCGCGATCAAGCAGACGCTCTACCGGACCTCGGGTGACTCCCCGATCGTCGACGCGCTGATCGACGCCGCCGAGGCGGGCAAGCAGGTCGTGGCGCTGGTCGAGATCAAGGCCCGCTTCGACGAGCAGGCCAACATCACCTGGGCGCGCACGCTGGAACGCGCCGGCGTGCACGTGGTCTACGGGCTCGTCGGGCTGAAGACGCACTGCAAGGTGTCGATGGTCATCCGCCAGGAGGGCTCGACCCTGCGCCGCTACTGCCACATCGGCACCGGCAACTACAACCCGAAGACCGCGCGCCTGTACGAGGACCTCGGCCTGCTGACCGCGGACCCGACCATCGGCGCCGACCTGACCGACCTGTTCAACGTGCTCACCGGGTACTCGCGCCAGGACACCTACCGCAACATCCTCACCTCACCGCACGGCATCCGCCGCGGCATCGTCCGCAGCATCGGCGAGGAGATCGAGCTCGCCCGCGCCGGGCAGCAGGCCGGTATCCGGCTCAAGTGCAACTCGCTCGTCGACGAGCAGGTGATCGACGCGCTGTACCACGCTTCGCAGGCCGGCGTGCCCGTCGACGTGGTGGTGCGCGGGATCTGCGCGCTGAAGCCGGGTGTCGAAGGGCTCAGCGAGAACATCAGGGTGCGCTCGATCCTCGGCCGCTTCCTCGAGCACTCGCGGGTGTTCCACTTCCGGGCCGGTGGCACGCACTGGATCGGCAGCGCGGACATGATGCACCGCAACCTCGACCGCCGGATCGAAGCGCTGGTGCGAGTGAAGGATCCCAAGCTCACCGGGCAGCTGGACGACATGTTCGAGTCCGCGCTCGCGCCGTCGACCCGCTGCTGGGTGCTCGGCGCGACCGGCGAGTGGACCCCGTTCCCGACCGACGTCGCGCAGGTGCGTGACCACCAGACGGAACTCGCGAAGAAGCACGGTGCGGCTGGATGAGCTCCTTGATCCGAGCCGCCGGTGCCGTGCTGTGGCGCGACACCGGCGGTGAGCTGTCACTCGCCGTCGTGCACCGGCCCCGCTATGACGATTGGTCGCTGCCGAAGGGCAAGCTCGATTCCGGCGAGACGATCGCGGAAGCCGCGGTCCGTGAGATCGACGAGGAGACCGGGTTCCGCGCGGTGCTCGGCCGGTATCTCGGGCAGATCCGCTACCCGGTGCTCGTCAAGGGCAAGCCCGTCCCGAAGGCGGTCGACTACTTCGCGGCCGAAGCCGTCGAAGGCGGGTTCGAGCCCAACGAAGAGGTCGACGAGCTGCGCTGGCTGAGCCTGGCCGACGCGGAGGACATCCTCACCCGGCCCGCCGACATCGACATCCTCAAGGCTTTCGCTTCGGCGCCCGCCCGGCTGACCACGATGCTGCTCGTGCGGCACGCGAAAGCGGGCAAGCGCAGCGAATGGCTCGGCGACGACGACCTGCGCCCGCTGGCCGAAGTCGGGTTCCGGCAGGCCGAGGGGCTGCGCAGGCTGGCGCCGCTGTTCGGCGTCGACCGCGTGCTGGCCGCGCCGAGGCTGCGCTGTGTGCAAACTGTCCAGGGTGTGGCCGAAGACCTCGCACTCGACATCCGGCACGAGGCGCTGCTCTCGGAAGAGGGGTACTGGCCCGATCCCGTGCTCGGCGTCGCACGGCTGCTCGCGATCGCGGGCGACGGCGGAACACCGCTGGTGTCGAGCCAGGGCGGCGTGATCCCGGACGTGGTCGGCGCGCTCGCCGACCGGGATGGCGTCGAACTGGCAGCGGCGCGCGGCGGTGTCGTGCCGAGCAAAAAGGGCTCGCTGTGGATCCTGTCGTTCAGCGCGCCGTCGGGCAACAGTGGCCCTAAGCTCGTTTCCGCCGACTATTTCCCCAGTCCGCTGCCGACTCCGGACCCTTCAGGGGCCGGAAAACCTTAAGTCGGGCTCAAGAACCTTAAAACCAGCTCAAGTGTCAGGCCGCTGACAGCGCACTGACAGCGATCGCTGCTGTACTAGACCGGTCAACGCGTAGAGGTGAGATGCGCCGGTCTAGGGGTGCGGCGCATCTCCCTCCGCGATCAGACAGCTGGTGGCAACGAGGCCAGCAGCGACAAAAGGTCTTCTGTCCGGGGGTCGCCGAGGCGCTGGCACACCGCCAGCGCCTCGGCCCATTTCTCCGCGCCTTCGGTGAGCTCACCGGTCTGGACCAGCACCCGGCCGAGCGTGATGAGAATGTCGATCGTGCCGTAGTCGGCGCCACCGCCACCACCGTCGAGCTCCCGCAGGAGTGACAGCGCACGCACACATGTCTCAATGGCTTCGTCGTTTTTGCCCGCGCCCGCCAATGCCTCGCCGACATTTCCGAGCGAAAGCGCCGCGTGATAGCGGTCGCTGAGCGAATCGAAGGCCTCGAAAGCGCCGCGCGCGTGTTCGGCCGCCTCTTCGAACCTTTCCAGCCCGATGCAGTTGGCGCTGATGTTGAGCAGCGCGTGCGCGACGTAGGTCTTCTGCCCGCGTTCCCGTGCGATCAGCACCGACTCGGTGCCGTACCGGTAAGCCTTCTCGTATTCCTTGCGCTGGTAGTAGGCACCGGCGAGGTTGCTCAGTATCGCCGCGGTGACCACGCTTCCGCCGCTGTCGGCCGCCGCCTTCCTGCCCTCCTCCAGCGCTTCCAGCGCGGTGTCTGTCCGTGCGGCACGCAGATACGCGGAGCCGAGGTTGTTGGCGGCGTACTGCAGCCCCAGCAGGTCTCCCGCCTCGCGGACGGACCGGACAGCCACCTCCGCCGAGACGATCCAGTCATCGATGTCATGACGCTCGGCGAAAAGCCCGCGCAGCAGCCAGGCGAGCTTCCACGCCGACGCCGACCAGCCGCGTTGCGCGGCCTCGGAAACCAGCGCGACCAGCGTCGGCCGTTCGGTCACGTACCAGTCGATGGTTTCGGCATGATCGGAGAAACTCATCTTCGGCCCGGTCGACACCGGCAGCACGACGCCGTCGGCGACCAGATCGGGGCGCACGAGCTGGTTCGCCTCGGCGAGCGCGCACAGGTACCAGTCGAGCAGCCGCCGCATCGCGACCTCGGACTCGGTCGCGTCGTCCTCCTGCTCGGACAGTTCCGCGGCGTAGACCCGGAGCAGGTCGTGGAACTGGTAGCGATCGGTGCGCGGCTGGTTGATCAGATGCGCCGACGCGAGCTGGTCGAGCAGCTCCCGCGCCTCGCGCACGGAAGTGCCGCCCAGCACCGCCGCGGCGGGCAAGCCGATGTCCATCGCGGGATGCAGCCCCAGCAGCCGGAACATCCGCGCGGCCGCCGGGCGCAAAGCGTTGTAGGACCATGAGAAGGCCGCACGCAGGTCGGTGCCCGCGTCCTGCGGGTCGCGCAGGGTGTCGAGCCGGACCCGCTGATCCCTGAGCTCGTCGACGATCCCGGCGATCGACAGCTCCGAGAACCGGGACGCCCGCTCGCCGGCCAGCGCGAGCGCGAGCGGCAGGCGCCCGCACAGTTCCGCGAGCTCCGCGACGGCGTCCGGCTCGGCCTGCAGGCGCTCGTATCCGACGCTGCCGGCGAGCAGCGCGGTCGCGTCGGCGGTGTCGAAGGACCGCAGCGGCAGTCGGTGCGCGCCCTCACGCGCGACCAGGCCCCGCAACTGGTTCCGGCTGGTCACGACCACCAGGTTGCCGGATCCGGGCAGCAGCGGGCGAACCTGGTTGGCGTCGTGGGCGTTGTCCAGCAGCATCAGCATCCTGGCTTCGGCCAGCCTGCTGCGCAGCATCGCCGAGCGTTCCTCCACTGTGGAGGGAATGGTCTCGGCGGCCACGCCGACCGCGCGCAGGATCCTGGCGAGCGCGGCGTCCGGGGTCATCGGGGTCGCCGCGGAATGCCCGCGCAGGTCAAGGAACAGCTGCCCGTCCGGGAACTGGTCGCGCACCAGGTGCGCCCAGTGCACGGCGAGCGAGGTCTTGCCGACCCCGGCGGTCCCCTCGATCACCGCGATCGCGGTCGAGCGGCCCTGCCGGTCGGCCAGGAACCGGTCGAGCTGGGCGAGTTCGGCGTCGCGGCCGGTGAAACTCGCGACGTCGAAGGGAAGCTGCCTCGGCACCTCGGCGACCTGGGGCGCCGGCGCGGGTTCGGAGTCGGCGTTGAGCAGTTCGGCGTGCAGGCGGCGCAGGCGCGCACCCGGCTCCACGCCGAGTTCGTCGGCGAGCAGCTCGCGCAGCTTGGCGTACCGGGCCAGCGCCTCGGCGCGGCGGCCGGAGCGGGCGAGCACCCGGACCAGCCGTTCCCACAAGGACTCCCGCAGCGGATGCTGCGCGACCAGATCGGTCAGCTCGGCCGCGAGGTCGGAATCCGGCGCCACGTCGGCGTCGAGGTCGATCCGGCGTTCGACCGCGAACAGGTACCGCTCAGTGAGCAGCGGCGCCCAGTCCTCGACGATCACCGCGGATCCGACGCCCTCCAAGGGACTGCCCGCCCACAGCTGAAGCGCCTCGCCGAGCAGCTCGCGTTCCTTGACCGTGTCGCCCTGTTCGGCGGCGGAGTCCAGCAGGCGGAGGAAGCGCAGCGCGTCCACGACGGACGGATCGATGTCGAGCCGGTAGCCGTCCTGCTCGGTGACGACGGCCTCGTCGCCCAGATGCTTGCGCAGCCGCATCACATAGGTCTGCAGGCTGCCGCGAATCCGTTCGGGGGGCTCCTCACCCCAGACCGCCCGCGCGAGCGCGTCGATCGAAACCAGGCGGCCCGCGGAAAGTGCCAGCGTGCCCAGCAGCGCACGCTGGCGGCTGCTCGTGAGCGGGAGTGACCTGCCGCCGACGCTCACGGTGAACGGGCCTAGAAGCCGGATGTCGATGGTGCTCGCTCCTCCCCTCACTATGGATCTGCTCCACCATAGTCGGGTCGGGGGCCCCGAAACGAACGGTAGGGCCCCACATGGCGTGGGGCCCTACCGAAGAAGTTCGCCCTGATTAGTTGCAGAGCCTTACTTCTTTGTCGTTACTTCTTCTTGGCCGCGGCGGTGGTCTTCTTCGCCGGAGCCTTCCTGGCAGCGGTCGCCTTGGGAGCGGCCTTGGTGGCGGCCGGCTTCTTCGCGGCGGCGGCCTTGGCGGCCGGCTTCGCGGCGGCCTTCGGTGCGGCCTTGGCAGCGGTCGCCTTGGCAGCGGGCTTCGCGGCAGCCGTCTTCGTGGCGGTGGCGCGGGTACGCGTGGTGGCTGCCTTGGGGGCGGCCGCCGCTGCGCGGGTGGTGCGGGTGGTGGTGCTGCGGGTCGCGGTCGGGCGGCTGGCGGTCGCCTTGGCAGCGGTGGTCCGCGTGGTGGCGGCGGCGCGCGTCGTGGTGGACGCGGTGGCGCGCTTGACGACAGTGGCCTTCGGCAGCTTCTTGGTGCCGCTCACCACGTCCTTGAAGGTCGTGCCAGCGCGGAAGGCGGGCACGTTGGTCTTCTTCACGCGGACGGTCTCACCGGTACGCGGGTTCCGGGCGGTACGGGCAGCGCGGGCGCGCTTCTCGAACACACCGAAGCCGGTGATGTTCACCTTCTCGCCCTTGTTGACCGTGCGGATGATGATGTCGACAAGACCGTCGACAGCCTCAGAAGCAACCTTCTTGTCGCCCAGACGCTCCGAAAGCGCCTCGATCAGCTGGGCCTTGTTGGCCATTCCAGTCCTCCAAGCGGAACTACTTCTCACGGCCCCGATGGCCGACTTAGCGCACACGGTATTACCAATGCAGCACAAATTCCAAACGGCACGCGGAAATTTTCCCTTATTTGGGGTGGGTTCCGCCTCTTGAGGGACCCTCGCGGGGGCCTCGGGAGTGCCGTTTGGCGGGTTTTCGGGGGTTCCAAAGGGGTCTGGAGAGGGGGCGGGATTCCCTTGCTGAGCAGGGAATCCCTGCCCCGTCAGGCCTCGATTGCCGTGGTCAGAGGCTTCCAGGAGGGCCGAGCGGCCTCAAACTTGTCGATCTCCGCGGCGTGTCGGAGTGTCAGGGCGATGTCGTCGAGCCCTTCGAGGAGCCGCCAGCGGGTGTAGTCGTCGATCTGGAGGGGCGCGGTGAAGTCCTTGGCCCGCACGGTCTTCGTCTGGAGGTCCACGGTGACCTCCGTGCCGGGGTCGTTCTCGAGGATCTTCCACAGCAGCTCGACGTCCTGCTGCGCCACTTCGGCGGCCAGCAGGCCCTGCTTGCCCGAGTTCCCACGGAAGATGTCGGCGAACCGTGAGGAGATCACGACCCGGAAGCCGTAGTTCATGAGCGCCCAGACGGCGTGCTCACGCGAGGATCCGGTGCCGAAGTCCGGTCCGGCGACCAGCACGCTGCCGGACTTGAAGGGCTCGTGGTTGAGGATGAAGTCCTCGTCAGAGCGCCAAGCGGCGAACAGGCCGTCCTCGAAACCCGTGCGGCTGACCCGCTTGAGGTAGACGGCGGGGATGATCTGGTCAGTGTCCACGTTGGACCGGCGCAGCGGGACACCGACGCCCGTGTGGGTGGTGAACGGTTCCATGGATCGGTGCCTTTCTCAGAGGTCTTCGGGCGAGGACAGGGTGCCCCGGATGGCCGTCGCGGCCGCTACGAGCGGCGAGACGAGGTGCGTCCGCCCGCCCTTGCCCTGCCTGCCCTCGAAGTTGCGGTTGGAGGTCGAGGCGCTGCGCTCGCCGGGCTTGAGCTGATCGGGGTTCATCCCGAGGCACATCGAGCAGCCCGCCTGGCGCCACTCGGCGCCCGCGTCGGTGAAGACCTTGTTGAGCCCCTCGGCTTCCGCGGCCTGGCGCACCCGCATCGAGCCGGGGACGACCAGCATCCGGACCGAGTCGGCCACCTTGTGGCCCTGCAGGACGCTCGCGGCGGCACGCAGGTCCTCGATCCGGCCGTTGGTGCAGGAGCCGAGGAAGACCGTGTCCACGGCGATCTCACGCAGCGGCGTGCCCGCCTTCAGGTCCATATAGGACAGGGCCTTCTCGGCGGCGATCCGCTCGTTCTCGTCGACGATCCGCTCGGGGTCGGGGACGCTGGCCGAGAGCGGAAGTCCCTGGCCAGGGTTGGTTCCCCAGGTGACGAACGGGGTCAGCTCGCTCGCGTCGAGATCGACCTGGGCGTCGAAGACGGCGTCGTCGTCGGTCCGCAGCTGACGCCAGTTCTCGACCGCCGCGTCCCAATCGGTGCCCTTCGGCGCGTGCGGGCGATCCTTGAGGTACTCGAAGGTAACGTCGTCCGGCGCGATCAGCCCGGCGCGCGCGCCCGCCTCGATCGACATGTTGCAGACGGTCATCCGCGCTTCCATCGACAGGTTCTCGATGGCCTCGCCGCGGTACTCCAGCACGTAGCCCTGCCCGCCGCCGGTGCCGATCTTGGCGATGACCGCGAGGATGATGTCCTTCGCCGTCACGCCGGGCCGCAGCCGCCCGCCGACGTTGATCGCCATCGTCTTGAATGGACGGAGCGGCAGCGTCTGGGTGGCCATCACATGCTCGACCTCCGAGGTGCCGATGCCGAAGGCCATCGCGCCGAACGCGCCGTGCGTGGAGGTGTGAGAGTCACCGCACACCACGGTCATCCCCGGCTGGGTCAGGCCGAGCTGCGGGCCGATGACGTGCACGATGCCCTGCTCGAGGTCGCCCATCGGGTGCAGCCGGACGCCGAACTCCTTGCAGTTGCGGCGAAGGGTGTCGACCTGGGTACGCGAAACCGGGTCGGCGATGGGAAGTTCGATGTCGATCGTCGGGACGTTGTGGTCCTCGGTGGCGATCGTGAGATCCGGCCGCCGCAGCTTCCGCCCGGCGAGACGCAGGCCGTCGAACGCCTGCGGGCTGGTGACTTCGTGCAGCAGGTGCAGATCGATGTAGATCAGGTCCGGTTCGGCACCTTCGCCTTTGCGCACGAGGTGCGAATCCCACACTTTTTCCGCCAACGTGCGGCCCTGTGTGGTGGTGGACTCGGTCATCAGGGCTCCTCCCAATGAGGGTGGGCCGGGTGGAACTCAGGGGGCTTGCTTTCGGGCGTCAGCCGCGCGGGAGTCCGTTTTTCCCAGCATCTGGACTTCCCAAACTTCGGGAAGATAGTATCGCGTCGTGGGACAGCATAGCGGTATCGGAGTCCTGGACAAGGCAGTGGCCGTTCTCCAGGCAGTGGCTGAGGATCCGTGCGGCCTGGCCGAACTGTGCACGCGGACGGGCCTGCCCCGTGCGACGGCGCACCGGCTCGCGGTGGGCCTGGAGGTGCATCGATTACTGCGCCGGGGACCCGACGGGAGATGGCGGCCCGGCACCGCGCTTTCCGAGCTGGCGGGCGGATCGACCGATCCGCTGCTCGACGCGGCCGGCTCGGTGCTGCCCAAACTCCGGGACATCACGGGCGAAAGCGTGCAGCTGTACCGCCGCGACGGCGTGCAGCGCGTCTGCGTCTCGACGGCGGAGCCGCCGAGTGGTCTTCGCGACACCGTCCCGATCGGCTCACGGCTGCCGATGACGGCCGGCTCCGGCGCGAAGGTGCTCGCCGCGTGGTCGGATCCGCACACACAGCGAACAATCCTCAACGACGCCGTCTACGGCGAGCGCACCCTGCTCGAGGTCCGGCGCCGCGGCTGGGCGCAGAGCGTCGCCGAGCGCGAGCCGGGTGTGGCGTCGGTCTCAGCGCCGGTAAGGGATTCCTCGGGCACCGTCGTGGCGGCGGTCTCGGTTTCCGGCCCCATCGAACGGATCGGCCGGAAACCGGGTGCCCGCTGGGCGGCGGACCTGCTCGCCGCCGCCGACGCGCTCCAGGAACGTCTCTAGTCTTCGCGTGCTTGGCGGGCCCGGCTCTCGGGCGAGAGGATCCCCTGCTGCGTTGAGCGGAGCAGGGGATCCCCTCGTTCTGGCGCGATCAGCGTTGGGCGAGTGGTGACTCTGCCGCGTTGGATGCAGCAGAGTCACCACTCGCCCGCCGCATCCGCGGCCTGGCGTGAGTGAGGGAGGCCCTCACCAAGTCCCGCTTGGTAAGGGAGGCCCTCACCAAACCGGGATCAGCCCCGGTGTGAGCGCGGCCACGAGCAAGACCTCACGAGTCCTCGTCGGCCCGCGCCAGCCGCTCGTCGATGTCGGGGATCCAGAAGCACAGCTCGAGAGTCTTGATGCTCGCCCAGTGCCCCATCTTCCGGCCCTGCGCGACGAGTGAGACCGATCCCACAGCGAGCAGCAGCAGCGAAACCACGGCCAGCGCCGGTTTCGAGCCGGTGAAGATCTCGACGAACGCGACGATCGCGCCCAGCAGCAACGGGGGCGCGGAGTTGCGGAGCATCAGGCCGGAGGCACGCAGCCTGCTCACCTCGACCGCGACGTCCTTGTCGTGCAGCTGGATCATCGAGAGCAGCAGGTGCGGGTCGGCCTCGACGTAGGCGCGGTCGCGGGCTTCGGGGTTCCGGCGGAGGAACTCCTGGCGGGGGCGGCGGTCGCGGCGGCGGGTGACCAGGCGGTTGATCGCGGCGCCCAGTGGATAACCCAGGTAGCCCAGCAGATGGGTGACCAGGACGAGCGCGATCACCAGCAGCACAACGGGTGTCCGCCCGGCCGCCGCCGGGTCGATCCAGTCGAACCTGGCGCCGACGTAGCCGAACAGGGCGAGGTACAGCGCGCCGGGGATGGTGTAGGTAAACAGGTCGAAGACACCGATGGCGAAGTTCACCCGCCCATCCAAGGGGTTACCGCCCTCGCGGGGCAACCACCGGTTCGCGTTCCGGTCACCGAGGCACGAGTGTCCACTGTGGAGCATCGCCTCGGCAGACATCCCATCTATCAGGACATCGGGCGGGCATTTTCTGGAGTTTTCCGTCTTTCGGAGGTGTTTACATCCGATGTCTGCTGCTTACCGTGGCAGCATGCTGCGGACCATCGTGATCGCTGTCATCTCGGCACTTCTCTCTTCGGTGCCGGTGGCGGCACCGGGGCCCGGCACGAACTACGCCGTCGACGACGCGTTCACCTCGGCACGCACGGCCTGGTGGCGCGACGCGAAGTTCGGCATGTTCATCCACTTCGGCGACTACTCGGGCTGGGGCGGCGAATACCGGCGCCAGGACGGCACGGTCTGCCGGGACGCCGAATGGATCCGGCTGCGGTGTGACATCCCGTGGCCGGAGTACGAAGCCGCGGCGAAGAAGTTCAACCCGGCGAAGTTCGACGCGGACGCCATCGTCAAGCTGGCCAAGGACGCCGGGCAGAAGTATCTGGTGGTCACGTCGAAGCACCACGACGGCTACGCGATGTGGCCCACCAAGGTCAACAAGTGGAACCTGCGCGACACCTCCGCCTTCGACCCGGGCCGCGACATCCTCGCCGAACTCAAGCGGGCGGCGGACGCGGCCGGGCTCAAGTTCGGGCTGTACTACTCGATCAACGACTGGCACACCACCGGCACCGCGGACAACTACGCCGCCTATAAGAAGGACATGCACGCGCAGCTCAAGGAGCTGATGACCGGCTACCACCCCGACCTCATGTGGTTCGACGGCCAGGGCCAGCCGTGGTGGTCCTTCGCCGACGGCGAAGAACTGCAGTCCTACCTGCACGGCCTGAACCCGAACCTGATCATCAACGACCGGGTCACCAAGAGCAGGGGCATCGTCGACGGCGACTACGAGACCCCCGAGCGCCAGGCCAACATCCCGGCCGCGCCGATCGCGGGCGTGCCATGGGAATCCTGCGTCACCGCCAGCGACCGCTGGGGCTGGGCACGCTACGACACGAACTTCAAGTCCTCGACCGTGCTGACGCGGTATCTGCTCGACATCGTCGGACGGGACGGCGGTTTCCTGCTCAACGTCGGCCCCGACGACACCGGCGTCATCCCGAAGGCCGCGCAGGACAGCCTGCGCGGTGTCGGCCAGTGGCTCCGCACCGCTGAGAATTCCCAAGCGGTGTACGGCGCCACCTACACCGGGCTGGTGGCCGATCCCGCGTGGGGCGCGGTGAGCCGTAAGGGTGACAAGCTGTACCTGCCGGTCTACGACTGGCCGGCGGACGGCAGGCTGCATCTGTCCACTCTGGACAAATTCGGCATCACAGCCGCACGGGTTCTGGGCAGCGACCAGCCCGTCGGCTGGGCCGCGGCGGGTGACGGGTTCGACCTCACCCCTGCGGGCCCGGCGACCGGCCCGATCGCGACGGTCATCGAGCTGACCATCACCACCCCCGCCGCGGTGCCCGGCTCCGGCACGGGGTTGAAGGCCCAGTACTGGAAGAACGCGACCTTCAGCGGGGCGCCCGCGGTGACCAGGGTCGAGCCGACGCTGAACTTCGCCTGGCGCACCAAGGGTTCACCGGCGCCGTCCATCCCCGCCGACGGTTTCTCCGCCCGCTACACCGGCTTCGTGCAGCCGCAGTTCACCGGGGAGCACACCTTCCTGACCGTCTCCGACGAGACCGTGCGGGTGTGGGTCGACGGCAAGCTCGTCATCGACAACGCCACCCCGCACGGCCCGGCGGTGAACAAGGCCGCGGTCTCACTGCAGGCGGGGAAGAAGTACTCGATCAGGGTCGACTACACCGAGGGCACCGGCGAGGCCTATCTGAAGCTCCTGTGGGCCAACCCCAACCGCAAGCAGCGCGTCATCCAGGCCGCCCAGCTCTACCCCGCCTAGCGCGGGGCGGCGATACGCCACAGCGAGGTGGCCGATTCGCCTGGCTCCTTGGTCGACTCGAAGGCGATCCACCGGCCGTCCGGCGACCAGCTCGGCGCGCCGTTGTACCAAGTGCCCGCGTTGGTGACGCGGGTCGCCTGGCCACCGCCCTCGCCGATGACGAAGATCTGTGAGCGCGCGGTGCCCGCACGGTCCGACGAGAACACCACGCGGGTGCCGTCCGGCGACCAGCTGGCGTCGGTGTCTTCACCGATCGGCTGGGTCAGGTCCGCGACCGCACCGGCGGGCGTGACGGTCTTGAGGCTCCACTTGTCGGTGTTCTCTTTCCGCGACTGGAACACGATCTTGTCGCCGCGCGGCGACCAGTTGGGCTCGCGGTTGTCGGTGTGGCCGGACGGACCGTCGACGAGGCGGGTGAGGTCTTTGCCGTTGGCGCGCACCTTCCAGATGCTGCCGAGCG
Organism: Amycolatopsis sp. NPDC059657; assembly: GCF_042734395.1. Lineage (NCBI taxonomy): Bacteria > Bacillati > Actinomycetota > Actinomycetes > Pseudonocardiales > Pseudonocardiaceae > Amycolatopsis > Amycolatopsis sp. NPDC059657. The sequence goes on from NZ_JBHWEB010000066.1 coordinate 38,682, forward strand.
CGCCGGAGCCACTCTGGTCCAGGTTCTCTTGGAAGACGATCCAGGCTCCGTCAGGCGAGAAGCTCGGCTCGGTGAAGCCGCGCGGGCCTTGGTGAGAGGTCACCTGACGTGGTGCGCCGCCCGGCGCCATCACCCAGATCTCGTCGAGATCGGTCTCGTCGTAGGAGAACGTGATGAGGTTCGCCGGGCCGTTCCAGGCGGAGCCCGGCAGGTTGACCGCGCTCTGGTCGCCCTTCTGGAAGAGCTTCGTGGCCTGGCCGGCGGTGAGGGTGTGAAGGCCGGCGGCGCCGTCGTTGTAGCCACGCGGGAACTGGGTGAACAACACCGTCTTGCCATCGGGCGAGAAGGCCGCGTTCTGCGCGCTGGCCGGAGCGACTGGGCGGAAGAGGAGTTCGGCGCCATCGGGGCGGCTCTCGGCGGCCGCCGTGCCCGGCAGGGCCAGTAGAAGCGCCGCGATCGGCAAAAGAGTCTTCAGCATGCCGTCATCGTGTGGCAGGAGCCGTCCCGGTGACCCGGGAAATATGCCCGGTCTGGCCGGGATTGTCGCCCGCGTGACTCAGGAGGCGTAGCGGAAGCGGACTTCGGCGCCATACCAAGCGCCTTCGTCACCCGATCGGGCAGGCTGATAGTGCCAAGCCGGGTGATTGGAGCTGGCGAGCGCGGGGCGGCATCGGCACGGGGTGGTGCACCACCAGCCGGGATGGATCACCCTGATCCGCACCACACCGGGCTGGCGGCCGTGGATCGCGGCCGTCGCCCTGGTCACGATCTCTTCGAGGCTGGCGCCGTGCACCAGCAGCTGACCGTGCGCCTCCAGGTGACTGGAGACCCATTCCACGGGTTCGAGAGTGGCGGCCGATTCTTTCATGGCACTGGGACGCGCCAGTCGGTCAGCCGTGACGCCGGTCACTCAAGAATCCACAATGGATTCTCAGACGAGCTTGCTCATCTCGAGGTCGAAGTCGAAACAGGTCTGCTCCTCGCCGGGCGCGACCACCTCGTACGTGCGGTTGACGAACGCCGCCAGCTGATCGGCGGGCGCCTCGAGCACCGCCGAGCCGCCGGGGGTGTTCAGCTCGACCAGCACGAGCGCGGGGTGCGTCGCGGGCCGGACGATCACGTCGCCCTCGCCGGCGGGCGCGAGCAGGCCGTCGGCGAGCAGGTCGCGCCCGAACATCCACTGCACGGTGCCGCGCCCGGTGTGGAAGCCGATGAAGACCGCGTACGGATCGGCGGGGTCGTAGCGCAGGTCGGCCTGGACCGGTCGTGGCCTGGCGCCGAAGGTACGGAACCCGAAGGTGATCGTCGCTTCGACCAGGTCGCGCATGTTCTCCATATCCATCCCCCAGCTAGGTAAGTCGGTGAGATCCCCCTCGTGGATTTATAACACGCGGTGACGGTCGCCGAATCTTCGGAAATCGTCATTCACACGAAGGGCTGAGCCTGACGGTGTCATAGGGCACAAAACGTGAGAATTCAAGATCAAAAACGTGAAGGCGCCTGGGCGGCGATTCACGTCCCGCACAACGATTCCGGGAGACTTCACCCGAATGCGACTCGCGGTGTCCGCAGGGGACCGTGGGCGTCACGGGGAACTTTTGCGAGGTCTGGCCCGTTGTAGGGAGTAGTCGACGTTCAGGGCTGTGCAGTGTCCACGTCGCGTGCCCGCCCGGACTGAGCGCGGACGCCCCCTCCTTTTCACCGCACCCCGCAAGAGAGAATTCACTTTGCCCTCAGTCGCAGCACCTCCCAGAACCGGCACACAGCCGATGCTCGCCGGCGAGAAATCCGGCACCGAAAACTTCCTCGTCAAGCTGTTCGCCGTCGTGCCACTGCTGGCACTGGCCGCCGCGGTGCCCTTCGCGTGGGGATGGGGCCTCGGCTGGACGGATCTCGGCCTGGCGCTGGGGTTCTACTTCCTCACCGGGCTCGGCGTGACCGTCGGCTTCCACCGCTACTTCACCCACGGCTCGTTCAAGGCCAGCCGCGGCCTGCGAATCGCGCTCGCGGTCACGGGCAGCATGGCCATGCAGGGCCCGGTCATCGGCTGGGTCGCCGACCACCGCCGCCACCACGCCTTCTCCGACCGTGACGGCGACCCGCACTCCCCCTGGTTGTTCGGCACCTCACCCGCGGCGCTGGCCAAGGGTTTCTGGCACGCGCACATGGGCTGGATGTTCGACAAGCGGAAGACGAACGCCCACCGCTTCGCCCCCGACCTGCTGGCCGATCGCGACATCGTCAAGATCGACGGCTGGTTCCCGGCGCTGACCGTGGTGACCCTGCTCGCCCCCGCACTGCTCGGCGGCCTGATCACGATGTCGTGGTGGGGCGCGCTGACCGCGTTCTTCTGGGCAGGGCTGGTCCGCGTCGCGCTGCTGCACCACGTCACCTGGTCGGTCAACTCGCTGTGCCACATGATCGGCGACCGCCCGTTCGAGGCACGGGACAAGTCGGCGAACTTCTGGCCGCTGGCACTGGCTTCGATGGGCGAGTCATGGCACAACTCCCACCACGCCGATCCCACCGGTGCCAGGCACGGCGTGCGCCGGGGCCAGGTGGACATCTCGGCCCGGGTGATCTGGGTCTTCGAGAAGCTCGGGTGGGCCACCGATGTGCGCTGGCCCAGGGCCGAGCGGCTGGCACGGAAGCTCAAGACCGCCTAGTTCCCGTGCGGCTCACGCCACCGCGAAGTACAGCAGCGCGGTGGCGGTGAAGTCGTCGGCGGGCTCCACGCTCTGCCAGGCGCCGACGTCGTCGAGATAGCGCGCGCCCTGGCCGTCGAAGCGGGTGAAATCCGGGACCGCGCAGGGGCGCATCGTCGGGAAACGGTTGAGTTCGGCGAACTTCTCCGCCGCGTTCGGGCCGTTCACCGCGGCGCCGGTGAGCACCTGGCCGGTCAGGTTGGCGTACTGGTGTTCCGGGCATTTCGGGAAGACCTTTCCGGCGCCGATGACGAACGAGGAACCCCACGCGTTGGCGCCGAGCACCCAGTTCCGTTGCCGGGTGGCGAAAGCACTGTAGGCGTCCGAGCCGGTGGCGCGCTGATAGAGGCGCGCGGTCGTGGCGAGGCCGAAGGTGTGCGGCACCGAGTCGAACTCCGTGTAGCTCGCGCCCGCCTGGAACGGGTCCTTTCCGGCGCGGGCCTGGCCTTCGCCGAGCTGGCGGACGAGGTCGCGGACCAGGCTCACTTCCGGTTTGAGGCGGTTCAGGTCCGCGTGGGCGAGTGCGCTGACGTCACCGACGCCGAGCGTGCCCTTGGTGTCGGACTCCATATACAAGGACGCCCAGCGCGCCGCGTCGGCGATCCAGCCGTCGGTGCGCGGGTCGCCGAGTGCCTTGCCTGCCAAGGCGAGTTCCGCCGCCGCGAACTCCATGTCGTCCTGCCAGGAATTCTCGGGATAGAACGCGGGCGGGAAGGCCGTGACCAGCTCGCGGGGTGAGCGATCGGCCTGCTCGTACAGCTTGGCGGCCTTGTCCAGCTTGCGGCGGGCGGAATCGCCGGTGTCCAGCTGCGCGGCGAGCGCGAAGGCGGCCGTCACCTTGCCTGCCAGGTTCGGGCTGATCGGCGCGCCCGGGTCGGCGGCACGGAAGACCGGCCGGACGATGTCGTCCTGTTCGGGGAGCCGCCAGACGTCGTGGTCCGAGCGCACGGACTCGTTGCCGGCGCCGATGCCGACCTGCGCGTAGAGCGTGCGCGACTGGTCGTCCCACATCCGGTCGAGCCAGTCCATCCCGTACGCGGTCTCGGCCGCCAGTTCGGGCCCGCCGCGCGACTCCCGTTGGGCCAGCAGCAAAGCCGAGACCGAGTAGGCCGCCGTGTGGGTGAACTTGAGGAAGTCGCCCGCGTCGAACCAGCCACCGGACACGTTCACCGGGCCGCCATCGGGCACCAGCCGCTCGTCGAGCAGCTCGGTGCCCGCTTCGTCGTAGCGGGGCGTCTTGTACACCGTGGCCGTGCGCTCTTCGGGATGCGCGCGGTCGCGTTGCGTCCGGAAGAACCGGGTGTTCGACGTGACGAGCGGGCCGAAGAGCGCGTTGTCCACGGTGAACACCGGGGACGGCGGGGCGCCTGCCGTCTTGATCCGGTAGCTACCGGCGGCCTTCACGGCGGAGAAGTCCAGCACCCGCACCGAGCGGAACTCGGTGTTCCACGCTCCCCTGCTCGGACCGGCGATGCCGCTGAACACGGTGCGGCCGGAGCCGTCGACGACCTGGAAGCGGACGTCGCCGATGTCGCGGGAGCTCATCAGGTAGGCATGTTTGCTCTCGCCGGGCGCGTAGCCGACCTGGTCGACCCTGACGAAACCGGGCGCGGCCGTGGGCTTGGCGACGGCGGTACAGGCGGACGCGAGCACCGCGACGGCCACGATCACGGAAAGGTGCATGCGAAGCAAGGTCGCAAGGGTTCGATGAGAAGGCGATGAGACGTCAGCCCTCGGTGACCGGCACCACCAGTTCGGCGACCATGCCGTCGCCGTCGGCGTCGAGCAGCCGCGCGGAACCGCCGTGCAGATCGGCCACCCAGCGGACGATCGCCAGCCCGATCCCGGTGCCACCGCCCGCGCCGGTGACCGAGCGCTCGAACAGCCGCTCGCGATCCTCCGGCGGCACACCGGGCCCGTGGTCGCGCACGCTGATCCGGCCGTCGGCCACGACGACCTCGACCGGGGTCCCGCCGCCGTGCGCCACGGCGTTGGCCAGCAGGTTACGGACGGCCTGTGCGAGCAGATCGGGGTCGCCGCGCACCACGCATTCGCTGGCGGTGACCGAGATTTCGACGTCCTCGTCCGTCCAGTCGCCGACGATCTGCTCGACGAGCAGGTCCAGCCGCAACGGTTCCCGCTCGAGCTCCTGGGTGCCCGCTTCGAGCCGGGCCCTGGCCAGCAAACCGGCGACTACCCTGCCCATCTCCTCGGTCAGCCGCGCCGATCTGCGCAGTGCCTCGTCGCGCTGGTCCGGATCGCGGATGCCGCCGTCGACCGTGAGCCGCAGTGTCGCCAGCGGGGTGCGGAGTTCGTGCGCGGCCTCGGCGAGGAACTGCTCCTGCCTGCCGAGCACTTCGGCGGCGGGGCGCATGCTCCGGCCGGACAGCAGGTGCCCGGCGGCCGCGGCGAGCAGCACGAGCGCGAGGCAGCCGAGCCCGAGCCAGCGCACCACGGCGTCGTGTTCCGCCTCGGTTCCGGCGGGATCGCCCGCCGCGACGACCACCGCGGTGATCCGGTCGCCGTTCCACACCGGCGCGGCCGCCAGGCGCAGCGGGCGGCCGTCGCTGGCGTTCGCCTCCCGCAGCGCGGTTTCCTGGGTGTGCCTGGCCTCGTCCGCGACCGCGCGCAGGCCGTCCGGCGCGGGCAGCCAGGTGTTGCGGACGTCGCCGAAGCGCGGGACGGGGTCACCGGATTCCGTCCACTCCAGCACGTAGACGCCGGTCTCGTTGGCCGCGAGCACGTCGTCGCGCAGCGGTTCGAGGTGCAGGACACCGAGGTCGTAGTAGACCGCGCGGGACAACGCGGTCGCCGCCCTGTCCACCTCGCTGTCCAAAGTGGAGTACCGGGAGTCCGCGTCCATCTGCGCCGCCACGGCCGCGAGCAGCACCAGGCAGACCGCGGTCGCCAGCGTGTAGAGCAGGGTGAGCCGCAGGCGCAGGCGGCGGAGCCCGGCCGTCACGCGGCGGTTTCGACGATGTAGCCCGCGCCGCGGACGGTGCCGATGATGATCGGCGGGCCGAGCTTGCGGCGCAGCTGCGCGATCACCGCGTCGACCACATTGGACATCGGATCGGTCAGCTCGTCCCAGCAGTGCTCGATGAGGTCGGTGCGCGACACCACCTGCCCCGCCCTGACCACGAGCAGCTCCAGTACCGCGAACTCCTTGGCGCCCAAGGAAAGCAGGATCCCGCCGCGCCGGACCCGCTTGCGCGAGGTGTCCACCTCGAGGTCGCCGACGCGCACCACGGCCTGCCTCGGATGCTCGGCACGACGGCACAGCGCGCCGACCCGCGCGGACAGCTCGGCGAAGGCGAACGGCTTGACCAGGTAGTCGTCGGCGCCTTCGGCGAAGCCCGCCACCTTGTCGCCGACGGCGTCCAGCGCGGTCAGCATCAGCGCGGGCACCCGCACACCGGCCTCGCGCTGCGCGCGCAGCAGCTGGAGGCCGTCGCCGTCGGGCAGTATCCGGTCGAGCACCAGGCAGTCGTAGCCGTTCACGGCCAGCTTGAGGTCGGCGTCGGCCAGCGTTTCGGCGAGATCGACGGCGTAACCGACCGCGCGGAGCCCGCCTGCCACCTCGGCGCCGAGCTCACGATCGTCCTCAACCACCAATACCCGCATGTTTTCGACTCTAATCGGTCGTGAGCGTTGCGGGCGGTTATTGAGGGGAAGGGCAAAGGTGGCGCGCTCCGGGCAGGCCGGCGGGGTCTTCGCTTCGAGAGGCTTGGGTCGTGAGTGTTTAGACCGGTTAGAACCGGCCATACCACTCACGACCGCTTGCCAGAGCCTCATCGCGAAGCGAGGGTGCCCCCGAATGCGTACTACGCACCCAACGGCCCCCTCACTTCACACCCGCCGAAAGCTTGAATACGCCTCGCCGGACGTAGTGGGAGAAGCCCTCACCGGCCACCCCAGAGCACGCCACCTTTGGCTTCCCGCCCAATAGAACCGTCGGCAACACTCACGACCGCCCTTTGCGCAACGCTAGGTGAGGCTCATCGGGGATCCCGGCGGGCTCGGGATGTCGGTCATCTTGCCGGTCAGTGTGTCCAGCTTCTGGCCGTTGGGCGGGAACTCGTGCAGGAAGCCGGGTTTGTAGCGGAAGTCCAGGTACTTCTGCACGTCGGGGGTGACGCCCTCCCAGCCGGCCTTGAGCTCCAGATGATCGCGGATGGACCGTTCGAACTCGTTGGGCGAGTTGGGGAACTTGAGGCCGCCAGGGCCGGTGCTCGCGTCCACCGAGTAGTTCAGCTTCAGGTCCTTGAGATCTTGGCGGACCTTGTCGAACTGGGACGGGTCGATGCCCGCCTTCCCCAGCGCGGAGTCCTTGGGCACTTCCGACTTGATCAGCCGGAGGTCGTCGTTGCCCTTCTTCACGTACTCCTCGAAGCCCTTCGACATGTTCTTGTTGGCGTCCTGGGTCAGCGGCGTCATGTTGTCCTTCGTGCCAGGACCGTCGAGGTTGTCGTTCTGCAGGTGACCCTTGATCCATTGCGCAGGCCCACCGGGCTTGCTCTCGGTGTAGCCGTTGACGTCCTTGAGCGCGTCCTTCAGCTCGGGGCTGTAGTCCTTGTGCGGCGTCGCCCGCAGATCTTCCACGTCGGTGAGGTGGCCCTTCTTCGGGGACCAGTCGGCGTTGCGGCCGATCGGCGAACCGTCCAGCGTCTGCTTGCCGGACGTCGTGCCGCCGCCCTGGGACTCGTACCGGCCGCTGTCCGGGTCCTTCGGGCCCTTCGGCACCTTCGGGTTGCTGGACGACGTGCCGCCGGACGACGAACCCTTCTGCGGGTTGGTCTTCGGGTACGGCTGGAACTGGTTGCCCGGGTTCTTGGGCTTCTTCGCGCACTTGCCGGTGGCAGCCTGTGCCGCGGCGACGGCCGTCGGGTTGGGTCCGGCCGCGGCTGCGGCCGCCGCCTGTGCCGCCTTCTTCGCGGCGTCGGCCTGCTGCTGCGCGTACTTCGCGGCGAGCCGGTCGGAGCCGGAACCGCCCGAGGTGAGGCCGAGCGGGTCGCACGCGATCAGCGGGTCGGCGACGTAGGTGAGCGGGTTCGGCGCCGGGTCGAGGCCGAGCGGGTCCGGCGAGAGGTACCTGGCGTTGAGCGGGTCGTAGTAGCGGAACACGTTGTAGTGCAACCCGGTCTCGGCGTCGAAGTACTGGCCGGGGAACCGGAGCGGGGTGACGGCGCCGTCGCCGGTCAGTCCCCACAGGCTGGTGCGCACCGGGCTGACCACGCCGGTGTCGGCGGCGATCAGCTCGACCGGCGTGCCGACGTCGTCGGTGACCACCACGGAAACCCGGGTCGTGCCGTCCGGCGAAGTGATCGCCTGCGCGACCGGCTTGCCGTCGTCGGGGTGGTACACCCAGGTGAAAGTGGCACCCGTGCTGTGCGACGCCTCGATCAGCGCGTTGCCGTCCCACGCGAACTCGACCTGCTCGGCGATCCCGCCGTCCGGGTCCAGCCGCTGCTTGGCGACACGCCGGTCCAGCGCGTCGTAGCGGTAACGCCACCGCGTGCCGTCCGGGGCGCGCACGCCGGTGAGGTGGTCCTGCACGTCCCAGCTGAACGTCCACACCAGATCGCCGACGGTCCGCTGGATCAGCCTGCCCTGCGCGTCGGTCACGTAGTGCGCCAGTCCCGGCGAGGCCGAGATCAGGTTGCCGGTCACGTCGTAGGCGTAGCGCTCGGTGCCGCCGCGCGTGTGCACCGCGGTGATCCGGCCGACCGGATCGAACTCGTACCTCGCGCCGCCGCCCGGGTCCTCACGGGTCGCGACGCTGCCGTCGGGACGGCGGTGATAACGCCGGGGTCCGGCCGGGGTGTACTGCGCGGCAAGCCTGCCCGCGGCGTCGAACTCCTGCCGCACCAACGGGTTCGGGCCATTGGTGACCGCGATCTGGCGGCCTGCCGCGTCGCGGTGCAGCGTGAGCGCGGTGCCCGCGACCGTCAGGTTGTCGACCCCGTCACCGGTCCGTCCCCATCGGACGTCCACACCGGACGGTGACCGGCGGACGGTGCCGGTGTCGCCGGTGTAGCCGAACGCCGTGGCGCGCCCGCCGATGGTGGTGCGCACGACGCGGCCGTCGAGGTCGTGTTCCAGCTCGAGTTCCGTGTGCTGGCTGGTCGCGCGCACGAGCCTGCCGACCGGATCGTGCCGGTACGTCTCGGTTCCCGCCGCGCTGATCCGCTCACGGATGTTGCCCAGCCGGTCGTACCGGAACTCGACCCGCTCGCCCGCCGCGTTCACCAGCTGCACCAGCTGCCCTGCGGCGTCGTAGGCGCAGCGGGTGACGCGGCCTTCGAAGTCGGACTGGCTGAGCAGCCTGCCTTCGGCGTCGTAGCCGAACTCCCACGTCTGCCCTGCCGGGTTGGTCACGGCGAGCAGCCGCAACTCGGTGTCGAAGCGCCGCGTGGTGCGGGCGCCGACCGGGTCGGTCGTCGCGGTGAGCACGCCGAACGGGCCGTGCTCGGCGACGGCGACCCGGTTCAGCGCGTCGGTGTGGGAGAGCTCGCCACCCTCACCGTCGTAGGTCCACTGCTGGCGGGCGCCGTCGGCGCCGACCGTGGCGCGCAGCTTGCCTTCCACGGTCCACGCGAACGTGACCTGTCCCGCGGCGCGCCGCAGGACACGCGGGCGGCCGAGTACGTCGAAGTCCACATCCGCTTCGTCGCCCTCGGGCGCGGGCACCTCGTCGATGTCCCCGAACACGCCGAGCGGCTGGGTGTACGGATCGTGCGAAGCCGGGTAGGCGCGCGTGTACACGCGTTCGCCGTCGCTCACCTCGATCTCGAGGCCGTTCTCCGTCCACGCGGTGATCACCACGCGGCTGCCGTCCGGGCGGATCACCGCGAGAAGGTTCCCGGCCTCGTCGTGCTCGAACTCCGAGCGCCTGCCCAGCTGATCGGTGCGGGCCGCCAAGAGATCGTGCGGGCCCCATTCGCTGCGGGTGACGCCACCCAGTTTGTCGGTTTCGGACACCACGTTGCCCGCGGCGTCGAACTCGAAGATCTTCTGGTGCCCCAGCGAGTCCGTGGTGATCGTGCGGCCGTCGGCATAGCTCAGCGAGCCGTCGAGATAACCGCCGTCGCCGACGGTCCGCACACAGCGGCCCGACTCGTCGTAGACATAGCGGTACCAGGTGCCGTTGTGGTCGGTCCAGCCGCGGATCCGGCCTTCGGCGTCGTGGTCGTAGCGCGCGGGCCGCGGCGTCGAGTTGGCGCGCTGCGCGAGATGCCCGTTCTGGTCGTACTCGTACCGGGCGATCGGCACATCGCCGCCCGGCGCGAGCGCGCGGACGGACCGCACGCGCCCGGCCGAGGTCTCGAAGGCGATCTGAGCGCCGCCGGAGTGCGAGAGCAGGGTGGGCGCGCCGTCGGGAGCGCGGTCGAGCACGACGAATTCGCCGTCACCGGCACGGACGTCCCGCAGCAGGAACTCATCCTGGGTGACACGGGCGAACCGGCGGATCAGGCCGCGGCCCGGATCGGTGATCAGGTAGCCGTCGTCGTCGGCCTCCAGCTTGCGTGGCGGCCCGTAGACGGCCGTGGACCCCTTGCCCGGCAACGGAATCGGGAATTCCAGCACCATCGCGTCTGCCGAGTAGTAGCGCACCGCGCCCGCGTCGAAGACCAGCCGTTCGTCCACAAGGGACGTCCATGATGGACCGAACCAGCGCCCGTCCCGATAGGACGAAACGTGCTCACGGGCGAGCAGCGCGCCGAGCACGCCAGGCACCGTGAGGTCGACTTCGGACAGCAGCACGTCGCCGGTCGCGACGTCGATCGGGTCGAACTCGCAGGGCTTGTTGTCCGGGTCCTTGGTCTTGGCCGGATCCTTGCCGCCCGACGGCGTGGTCGACTCGTTGCCGCCGCGGTTCAACGGTGGCGGATCCTGCTTGACCGGCGGCGGTGGCGGCGGCGGATCGGTCTTGGCGACCGGCGGCGGCGGGTCCTTCTTGACCGGCGGCGGCGGTGGCGGGTCCTTCGGCGCGCCCGACGGGCTGGTGGACTCGTCGGGGCCCTTCTGATGCGGTGGCGGTTCCTTCGGCGGCGGGCCTTTCGGCGCACCCTGCGGTCCGGTGGATCCGTCGCCGCCCTTCGGCGGGCTCTTCGGCGGTGGCGGGAGGTCACCGGTCTTCGGCGCCGGTCCCGGCTTGCCGCCCTTGATCCCCTTGAGCTTCGTGGCGACGTCGTCGAACAGGCCGGTCGCCTTCTTGAGCAGTGGCGCGAGCGCCTTGAGCGCCTGCACCAGCCGCTTGGTCAGGTTGGCGATCTTCGCGGCGGTCTTCGCCACCTCGGCGACCACCTGCGGCACCACCCAGATCAGCCCGATGCCGAAGGTGAACAGCACCTGCAGCGCCCAGCTGATCATGTGCCCGACGACCTCGGCGATGATGTCGCGCACCAGCATCCGGACCGCGGCGACGACCTCGCCCGCCGTCTTGACCCCGCTCGAAGCGCCGGAGGCCGCTTCCTTCGTGGTCTTCAGCAGTGCCACCACGTCTTCGGCCTGCTTGCGGTAGGAGTCGCCGGCCTCACCGGTCCAGGCCGTGGTGTCGGCGGCGACCATCGACTTCAGGTCGTCGCTGATGGAACCGAGCTCGGTGGCGACGTTCTTCCAGGTCTCCGAATGCGCCTTGACCGCGTCGGGGCTGCCGGCGAGCGCGTCGAGCGCCTCCTTCAGCGGGCCGACATGTTCCAGCAGCCAGCCGACGCCCGCCGCGAGGATCGTGCCGAACGGGTCGAGCACGGCGCCCAGCGCGTCGAGCGCAGCGCCGACCGCGCCCAGCGCGACACTCGCCCAGTCCCCGCTTTCGATGGCCTGCTTGAGATCGAACGCCGACTCCAGCAGCACGACACCGGAGTAGGCCTTCGTGCTGTCCGTCGGCGCGACGACCAGTGGATTGCTCACAGCTGCTTCATCCCTGCTTCGGTCACCACGGGTTGTTGTCGTCCTCTACCGGATCGGTGCCGCGCCTCGGCGGCGGACCAGCGGACGGCGGAGCCGGGGGCGCCGCCGGAGGTGCGGGCGGCGGGGCCGGCGCCGCGGCGGGCGGGACGTCGGGTTCCGGCTCGGGGAACCGGCTGCGCAGGTTGTCCAGCATCAGCGACCTGGTCTGCTGGTCCTCGTCACCGAGCTGCTCGGTCATCACCTCGGCGACCCGGTTCGCGATGTCGGCCTGCGCGCGGCGCATCGTGGTGAGGATCTGCCGGGAGAGCTCGTCCAGCGCGTACGACTTCGCCTTGTGGGTGAACTCGAGGTCACGCACCGCGCCGTCGGCGCCGACGGTCACCCTGACCGCGCCGTCGGAATTGGCCGCGGTGAGCCGGATCTGCTCGGTGCGCTCCTGAGCCGCGCGGTACCGGGCGGCCTTGTCCGCGAAGCCCTGTGCCCACTCGTCCATCTTGCGCTGCGCCTCGTCGGGGTCACGCATGAACTCGCCGAGGCCGTTCGCCGTCGTCATGGTCTTCCTTATCGCTTGAGAGTGGAGGCCTCGCGGGAGAACTTCACGAAGGCCGCCGAGTTGGTGTCGTCGCCGTCGCGGTACGCCTTCGCCGCGGCGCGGATGTTGTCCCCGACGGTGTGCACGCCCTCGACCGACGCGGAGAGCGCCTCGTGCGCCTTCTCCTCCATCGGGTTCACGATCAACGGCATGAACGCGCACAGCAGGCCGAACGCGCCGTCGTCCATCGAGGCCGTGTTCGCCGCGGCGACGACCGTCTTCAGCCGGTCGCTCAGCCCGTCGAGATGGCTGGCGTGCGCGACGAGGTCGTCAGCGACTACTTCGAAACCCATGGGTCACCGCCAATCCGTGTTCTGCCAGTCGCCGATGACCGGCGGTGCGACGATTTCTTCCGACGAGAACAGCTCTTTGTCGCCCTCGATGTACTCGGCGACGCTGTGTTCCTTGTCCTCTTCACCCTTTTTGCCGGCTCCGGCGCCACCCATGCCGCCGGGGCCGCCCGGCATCGGCTTCGCGGCACCGGGTCCGGCGCCGCCGCGCACCTGCTCGGCCTCGAATGCACGGCCCATCGGGCCGGAAGCGGTGCCTTTTCCGCCGGTCAGCGAGGATTCGGGGGACGAACCGGGTCCGAAGCCACCGATCGCGCCGCCGCGTGTGGAACCGCCGCCACCGCCGAGTTTCGGCGCGCCGCCGCCTCGGCTGCCGCTGGTCTCGTCGGGTCCGCCGAGCCTGCTGCCGATGCTGTCGCCGTTGATGCCGCCGGTCGGCCCGATGGTCGGGAGCCTGCGGGGATTCATCGGCGGTGCGCCGGTCGGCCCGGTTCCGGTCGGGAACGGCGGCGGCGTGCCCCCGACGGGGTACGGCGTGCCGCGCGGGGTGGTGGTGTCCGGGATCGGCGGGATGCCAGTGGGAGCCGGACCGCCCGTGAGCGGCGGCGGGTTCGGCTGGAACCCGGCCGTCCGGGTCCGGTCTTCGGACGTGGGCAGGTGCGGCGCGTCGGGGAACGCGGGACTGCCCGGGAATGAGGGTCCACCCGTTCGGTCCCCGAGCGGGGGTGCGCTCGGCGGGAATTGCTGAGCGGGCAGGCCTTCCCGCGACGTGCTCTGGAACGGCTCGACGGGCGTGGCCCGGGAAACGGGCGACTCGGCCTGGAACGGCTCCAGCGGTGCGGTGCGGGAAGCGGCATAGGTGTCGCCGCTGTCCGAGCCCGCCGGCTGATCCCGCAGTTGCCGCGACGGCTGGGAGGAACCGCCGCCCGCGGTGGAATTCGAGCCTGGCAGCTTGGGCGGCGGCGGGAACGCCGGTGTCACGGTGGCGGAGCCGACCGTCTCGTCGAACTGCGTCATGATGCGCGCCGCCTGCTCACGCCCGGCCTGTTGCGCCTGGTAGACCTTCAAATCCTCGTTCGAGCGCAGTGCGTATTCGACGGGATCGGTGATCTGCACGAGCCGCGCGTTGGCCTCCTGCGGCGAAAACGCGACCGGCGGGTTGGCCGCCATCTGCTTCTGCGTCTCGTTGAGCGTCTGCGAGTGGATCTGCTGCTGCCTGCCGGTCAGTGCCGCGCCCTGCGCGGTGACGCCCAGCCATTTGCCGACGCCCGCCAGGTGTTCGCGCACCGCGTCGCCGCCGGCGCCACGCCAGTCCGCCGTGCTGTCCGCGATCGCGTCGGCGAGCACGCGCTGATGGTGGGCGAGCTCGTTGCCGACCCGCACCCATTCCTCGGAGGACTCGGCGATGGTGGCCGAGTTCGCGTCCTTGAAGATCGCGTCGTTCATCTGCTCGTGCGACGCGTTTTCCCAGGCTGTGCGCGGCACGGCGGCAGAGGGACGCAGCTCCAGCCCGGCATCGAGGCCACGTCGCGCCTCGTCGAGGCGTTGCTCGTAGAGCCGCTGGATCCGGGCGTCGCGGGCCTCGGGGTCGATGACCTTGTGCGTCCAGTGCTCTTCATCGGCGATCTGCTTGTCGACGTCGGCGGTCGCCCGCTCACGAATCTCGTCGCCCGACTCGGCATCACCCACGAGCGGGCCGACGTAGTACTTGGACGAGGAGTCGGCCGTGACGTCGTAGTACGGGCTGTTCGGGTCGTAGTCCGGCGACGCCGGGTCGGATACCGCGGCCGTCCGCTCGTCCACGTTCGTCCCTTTCACTCTGTCCGCCCCGTGCGCTTGATGAGGTCGTGGTTGTCCTGCTCACGCTGCTTGTAGTTGCGCTTGGCGATCCGGATCGCCTCGACGTACGCGGGGAACTCGGCCTTCGCGTGCTGGAGTTGCGTGAGCAGGCCGCGCTCGTCGACCGCGGTGCCGACCATGCGCGAGGACACCCATTGCGCGGTGGCCGTGGTGCTCAGCCTCGGCGAGTCCTGCAGCCGCTGGATGGCGGCCCATCGGGTGGTGAGCGTCTCGATGACGCCTTCGAGCGCCTCGATCATCCGGTTCCCGGTGTTCTCGTCCACCGCGAAACTCCCGCTGACGGCCATCTTCCGCAGCTGGACGCCGCTGAGCATCCGCTGCTTCTCGGCTTTCTCTTCGCTCATCGAGCTGCTCCTTCTCAGTACACGCCTGCGATGCGCTGCCGGATCGCGGCGACGAGCTCGGCCCAGCCCGCCGGGCGGTAGTGCGCGATGAACGTCCCCGCGTCTTCTTCCACGTCGATGAGAAACCGGCCGTGCTCGGTGTCGAGCCAGGTCAACGGGGTCGCGGCACCCCGCGCGCCGGTCACCACGATCCGGCCACCGCCGAGCCTGGCGCCCGCCATGAGCTCGGACAGCGCTTCCTCGTCCGAAAGCGGGGCGCGGGCTTCGGGGACGCCGGAGCGGACGGCGCCGGTGAAGCGCACCGAGCCGAAGGCCTCGTCTTCGTCCTCCTCGAGTTCGCGCGCGGCCCGTCGCCGGGCGGTCATCGCCGAAACCCGCTGCTCGGCGCGGCGGCGCACGGTGTACGAACCGGTCGCCGCGGCGGGCATCCTCGGCAGCACACCGGCGATGACCTCGGCGAATTCCTCGTCCGTGAACAGCGCGAAGTCGAGCAAGTCGCCGTGCGCGGCCTGCGTGACACCGAGCGCCCGCGCGCCATCGGTGAAGGCGAGCACCGCGATGTCGTCGCCGAGACCGTCGATGCCGCTGACCGAAACCGAGACGTGCGGACGGCTCCACAGCCCGAAGGCGGTGCTCACTGCCGGATCGAGACGACCGCCCTCGGCGAGTCCCTCGGCCGTGAGAACGCCGTCCACCTGCCGCGCGAGCCTGGCGAAACGCTCGGGCTCAGCGGTGGTATTACGAATTCTCAGCGGGAAACTTCTGACGTCCACGCCGAACGCCCTGCCGACCACGGTCGCTTCGACGGTTCCCATGCAAAAGTCGAGTTTGCGCGCCATTCCTCTTCCTCAAAGACCTCCACCCGAGCGACACCATACACCCGAGCGGAACCGCGCCCCCGGTTACCGAATTCCGGAAACGCGAACGGTATGAGCGTTAACACAAGCCTTGACAAAAGGTCACCCCACCCTCTAGTCCGCCTGTTTTCACAGAGCGAGAAATCCGGCGGCGTGTCGCGCCGTTCCGGCGTGTCGTCCGGCTGTGCACGCGTGCCGTCCCTTCATGCACGCCTGGCGTCCCTTCGGGCACAAGTGCCGTCCAGCCATGGACAAGCGCCGTCCGCGCCGCCTTGCGCCGCCGGCGCGGCTAGAATGGGGAAATGGATTCCTTCGCACAGGGATTGCGGCTCATTCAGCGCATGGGCGGCGTCGAACGGCCCGCGGTGCTCGATCTTTTCGAAAGCCTCGGCGAGGCCGAATTCGGTGAACAATGCGTCGGCTTCATTTACGGCGATGTTTACCATCGGCCGGGCCTCGATTTACCGGATCGACAGTTGGCGACAATCGGGGCATTGACCGCACTCGGTTACGCTTCCGCCCAGTTACAATTCCACTCGACCGCGGCTTTGAACATCGGCTGCTCCGGCCGTCAGGTCGCCGAGGCCATCGAGGTGGCCGCTTCGATCGCGGGCTCAGAGACGGCTTACAGCGGAGAAGCCGAGGGCGCGGGCCTGACCGCGAAACAGCGCGAGATCGTGGCAATCGCCGCGTGCACCGCGATTGGCACAATGATCCCACGTTTACAGGATCACCTCCGCGGCTTACTCGACGCGGGCGGCACGCGAAAGGAAGCCGTCGAAGTCTTGCTGCATCTGGCTTTCTACACCGGCTTCCCCGCGGCACTCAACGCCATGGCCGCCGCACGCGAGGTCTTGGCGTGATCGCTGATCCGCATGAACGCCACTTTCACAACGTTGAGCCTGGATCCACCGGTGTTGTTGGTGAGTTGATCGTGTCGTAGACGCGCAGATGCCCTCTGACTTGGGATGATTGTTCTT
>NZ_JBHWEB010000067.1:0-19600 GCF_042734395.1 Amycolatopsis sp. NPDC059657
TCGCCGAGCATCTCGTCGACTTCGACGAGGGCATGCAGGAATGGCGGTACCGGCACGTCAAGATGGTCGAACGCACCATCGGCGACAAGACGGGCACCGGCGGGTCTTCGGGCGCCGCGTACCTGCGCTCGACCTTGTTCAAGCCGATGTTCGCCGACCTCTGGGCCGTCCGGAGCCACCTGTGACCACTCTCGACGAACTCCGCCGCGAACCCAACGCGCTCGCCGCGCACTACACGAGCTTCCGGGTCGCCGACCGCCTTCTGCTGTCCGGCCATTCCCACCAGGCCTGGCCCGACGTCGCGGCCGAGGGTCTCACCGAAGCCTTCGCGGACGCCGCCGAGGGCGTGGACGGCAAGTGGGACGCCGCCTTCGCCAAGGCCGAGGAGGTCCGCGCCGGCTTCCGCGAGGTGCTCGTCGACCCGCGTGCCCAGCTCGCGCTCGGCGCCAGCACCCACGACCTGGTGGTCCGCCTCCTGTCCTCATGGGACCTTCGCCGCCGTCCCCGCCTGGTGACGACCGACGGCGAGTTCCACACCCTCCGCCGCCAGCTGGCCAGGCTGTCCGAAGAGGGCGTCGAACTCGTCCGCGTGCCCGCGGCCCCGGTGGCGACCCTCGCCGAACGCCTCGCCGACGAGGTCGCCAAGGATCCCGACCGCACCTGCGCCGTGCTCGTCTCGGCGGTGTTGTTCGAGACGTCACGCCTCGTGCCAGGCCTCAGTTTCCTGGCCGAAGCCTGCCGCAACCGGTCCGTCGAGCTCGTCGTCGACGCCTACCACGCGCTCGGCGTGGTGCCGTTCTCCTTGCACGACCTCGGTCTCACCAACGCGTGGGTGCTCGGCGGCGGGTACAAGTACCTCCAGCTGGGCGAGGGCAACTGTTTCCTCAGGCTCCCTGCGCACGCACAGGAACTACGCCCGGTAGTCACCGGCTGGTACGCCGAATTCGGCGCGCTCGCGGACGAACGACGCCCCGGTCTCGTCGCCTACGCCGAGGGCGCCGACCGCTTCGCGGGCGCCACCTATGACCCGACCAGCCACTACCGCGCGGCCAGGGTTTTCCGCTTCTTCGCCGAGCAGGGGCTCACCCCGGAATTCCTCCGGGAGGTGTCGCAGCACCAGGTCGGCTTGCTGGCGGCCGCTTTCGACCGCCTCGACCTTCCGGAGCACGTCGCCACCCGCGACCGCGAAACCCCGCTCGGCAGCATCGGCGGGTTCCTTTCCTTACACTGCAAGGACGCTTCCGGTCTGCAGGCGGCGCTGGCGGAACGCGGCGTCCGCACCGACAGCCGTGGTGAATACCTGCGTTTCGGGCCCGCGCCATACCTTTCCGACACGCAACTCGAGGCCGCCATGGCCGTGCTCGGCGAAGTCACGCGCTAAACCCACTGTGGCGCGCTCGCCTTGGTTGGTCCGCGTGAACGCCACTTTCACAACGGTCAACGTTGCGAAAGTGGCGTTCACGTCGTGCGAGCCGGGGAGGGCGAGCGGGGGCTGGGTCACCAGCCGAAATGGCGGCCGAGCAGCGCGAGTACCGCGCCGGGCGCCTCGGCTTGGGCGTTGTGGCCCACCTTGGGGAGCACGGCGAAGTCCACCCCGAAGTCGCGCAGATGCGTCTCGGGCGACATCGGGTCGTTTTCGCCGGCCGCCAAGAGAATCTGAGCTTTGCTCACCGAGATCAGCCCGTGCATGTCCGGCGCGCCGACGCCGAACGCGAGCGGGTCCAGCGCCGTCCGCCAGCCGTCCGGACCGGACACCAGACCTGGCTCGACGAGCGGGGAGTCGTTGTCCCACAAGCCGTAGAGCCCGGCGACCTTGAGCCAGCGCTCGGCGGCCTCTTCGCGCGAGGCGAACACCCTGGCCGGTTTCGCGGCCACCGCGGCGGCCTTCGCGAGATCCTCCGGGGTCCACTGCACCTTGATCCCGAGCCCGCACACCGCGCGCACCGGCACCCCGAACCAGCCGCTCGCCAGCGTCAGCCCGAGCACGCCGCCCAGCGAATGGCCGAGCACGATCACTTCCGAGTCCGGCAGGGTCGCCGCGACCGCCGCGGCGAGCCCGCCGAACGTGTAGCGCTCAAGTGGCTCGGACCGGCCGTGACCAGGCAGGTCTGGAACGATCCAGCTGCCCTGCCACGTCTCGCGCAGGTGCGTCTCGAAGCCGTTCCAGACCTCACCGGTGGCACCGAGCCCGTGCAGCAACAGGAGAGCCGGACCGGCACCGTTCGTCTCGGTGCGTGTGTAGAGGGTGGTCACCGGACCGATCCTGTCAGTTCGCCTGCCCGCCCGCGAGACCCGAAATGCGTCGGACGGCGGCATCGTGGGTACTGAACAGCCATGTCCACCGTCAAAGTCCGCTACATCGTCAACGACATCGAAGCGGCCGCCGCGTTTTACACGGGCATGCTCGGCTTCGATGTGGAGTTCCAGCCCGGTCCGGGGTTCGCCATCCTGGCCAAAGGCGCGCTCCGCCTGCTGCTCAACACGCCGGGCGGAGGTGGCGGCGCGGGCGAGGCGATGCCGGACGGCCGTGCGCCGGAGCCGGGCGGGTGGAACCGGATCCAGCTCGAGGTCGACGACCTGGAAGCCGTGGTCGCGCGGCTGCGTGGCGCCGGCGCCGGGTTCCGCAACGAGGTCGTGCACGGCAGGGGCGGGAAGCAGATCCTGGTCGAGGATCCCGACGGCAACCCGATCGAGCTGTTCGAGCCCACGCGGTAGTTTCCCGCACCCGAGGTCCCGTTTGGCGTGTCGCGCACCGGCCATCTAGGTTGCTCATCGGAACCGGCGGTCACGGGAACGACCTTCCCGAAACCGCGGGCTCCGAGCCAACCGGAACGAAGCGCGTGCGCCACAAGCCCACGCGCCGGTGTAGACAAAGGAGTCACCACCGTGACCGAAGGTGTGTTCGACAGCGCCCACGAACAAGTGGTTTTCTGCCACGACAGAGCCTCGGGGCTCAAGGCGATCATCGGCCTCTATTCCACCGCACTGGGCCCAGGGCTCGGCGGCACCCGTTTCTACCCTTACGCGTCCGAGGCCGCGGCACTCGCCGACGTGCTCGCACTGTCGAAGGGCATGGCCTACAAGAACGCGCTCGCCGGGCTCGACCTCGGCGGCGGCAAGGCCGTCATCATCGGCGATCCCGCCAAGATCAAGACCGAGGCGCTGCTGCGCGCGTTCGGCCGCTTCGTGCAGTCGCTCGGCGGGCGCTACATCACCGCCTGCGATGTCGGCACCTACGTGCAGGACATGGACATCGTCGCGCGCGAGTCGCGGTTCGTGACCGGACGCTCGCCGGAGGACGGCGGCGCGGGCGACTCGTCCGTGCTCACCGCGTTCGGTGTCTACCAGGGCATGCGTGCCTCGGCCGAGCAGCTGTGGGGCACCCCCGAGCTGGGCGGGCGCCGCGTCGGCGTCGCCGGGGTCGGCAAGGTCGGGCACATCCTCGTCGGGCACCTGGTCGAGGCTGGCGCGCGGGTGGTCATCACCGACGTCTCGCCGAAGGCCATCGAGCGCACGCTCGCCGACTACCCTGGCGTCGAGGTCGTCGCCGACGCCGACGCGCTGATCCGCGAGGACATCGACGTCTTCGCGCCGTGCGCGCTCGGCGGCGCGCTCACCGACGAGACCGTCGCGGTGCTCAAGGCCGAGATCGTCTGCGGTGCGGCGAACAACCAGCTCGCGCACCCCGGCGTCGGCAAGCTGCTCGACGACCGCGGCATCCTGTTCGCGCCGGACTACCTGGTCAACTCCGGTGGCGTCATCCAGGTCAGCGACGAGCTGCACGGCTTCGACTTCGCACGCGCGAAGCGCAAGACCGCCGAGATCTTCGACACCACGAAGGCCGTGTACGCGCTGGCCAAGGCCGACGGCGTGCCGCCGGCGACGGCCGCCGACCGGCTCGCGGAGCGGCGGATGACCGAGGTCGGCAGGCTGCGGTCCATCCTTACCGTGTGATCGGACTCTTCGAAAAGGCGGGCGTGCGGGGTTTCCTGCACGCCCGCCATCTCGGTTCCGCTGCCGAAATGTCGCTCGACGCCGACGCGCCGGTCGTGCTCGCGTCCGTGGTCAAGGTGCCGCTGGTGCTCGAATTCGCCCGCCAGGTCGCGGCCGGGCAGCTCGATCCGGCGGACCGGGTCAGAGCCCGCGCGGCCGACCGGCTCGGCGGCACGGGCATGGCGGGATGCGCCGACGACGTCGAGATGAGCCTGCGTGACGCGGCGCTCGCGGCGTTGTCCGTCAGCGACAACACCGCGGCCGACCTGCTGTTCGACCGGGTCGGCGTCGGCAACGTCCGCTCGCTCATGGCCGAGCTGGGGCTCACCTCGACGCGGATCATCGGCGCGCCGAAGGACGTGCTGCGCACCATCATCGAAGACGCCGGTACTGACGTCCGCGCGCTGGATCCCTTACGCACCACGGCGAGCACGCCACGGGAGATGACCAGGCTGCTCGAGCTCATCTGGCGTGACGAGGCCGGTCCGCCCGAAGCCTGCCGCCGGGTCAGGGACCTGCTCGGGTTCCAGATCAACTGGTACCGGGTCGCGGCCGCGTTCGACGACGAGGTCGGGTACGCGGGCAAGACGGGCACGCTTCCCCAGATCCGCAACGAAATCGGCGTCGCGACCTACCCGGACGGCGAGCAGTACGCGATCGCGGTGTTCACGACCGGCCGGTACACGGGGCGGCGGCCGGACATCGACCGCGCGATCGGCGCCGCGGCGCGGGCCGCCGTCGATCAGCTGCGCGCGTAGAAGGCATCCCAAGGCCTGACACCGGGTTCGGGCTCCGGCAGGACATGGGAGACGCCGTCGCCCTCCAATACTCGAATGGCTATCGAGGACAGGCGTGCCGCCTGCGGATGGGCGCTCGAAGCGGGCCACGCGAACGACATCCGCATGCTCAGCGAGCCTTCGGCGAGTGGCCGCCAGACGACGCCGGGTTCCTTGCGCGCCACCGGTTCGAAGGCGACACCTTGTCCGGCCAGCACCAGACCGAGCACGAACTCGGGGTTGCGCGCGTGGTGCACCTGCGACGGCCGGAAGCCGTGTTCCCAGCAGGTGCGCAGCAAGCTGTCGTAGAGGCCGGGCGCGGTGGCGCGCGGGAAGATCACCAGGCCCTGACCGGCGAGTTCGGCGAGTGCGAGTTCGGCGCGCTTGGCCAGTGGCGAGTCTCGGGGGAGCACGACGCCGAGCGGGGTGTCGACGGCCGCGCCCAGCTCCAGGCCCACGACGTCGATCGGATGCTGCAACAGGCCCGCGTCGAGCTGACGGTCCGAAAGCAGCCGGACCTGCTCGGCGCTGCTGAGTTCCTGCAGGTCCAGCCGCACGCCGGGGCATTCGGCCTGGAACGCGGTCAGTATCGCGGCCAGCGTCCGCCCGGGCAGCTCCGGCGGCACACCCGCGCGCAGCGCGTCGGTCTCGCCGCGATGGGCCTTCGCGACGAGCGTGGTCGTCCGTTCCCAGCGGGCGAGCAGGTCGCGCGCCTCCGCGAGCAGGATCTGCCCGGCTTCGGTCAGTTCGACGTGCCTGCCGCGGTCGAACAGCCGCGCGTCCAGGTCGGCTTCGAGCCGCCGGATGCGCTGGCTCAGCGGCGGCTGGGCGATGCCGAGCCGGTCGGCGGCGCGGCCGAAATGCAGTTCTTCGGCGACCACGAGGAAGTAGCGCAGCGATCGCAAGGTGTCCACGCTGCCATGATATCCGATCACATATCGACATACCGACTCTTTGATCTTGGACAGCCCTACCGCCGCTGTGGTTCCTTCGCCCTCATGAACGAGAAATTCAGCAGGCGGGGACTCTTCGGCGTGAGCGCGGGTGCGGCGGCGGTGCTCGCGGGCGCCCAGGCCGCTTCGGCTGCCCCGCGCAACACCGGGTTCTCCTTGCGCTGGTGGGGAAACAACAGCTGGGAGATCCGGATCGGGGAGAAGCGCGTCCTCATCGACCCGTGGCTCACCCGCTTCAAGACCGGCACCTACAGCCCCAAAGGCGCCGACCCGGAAACCTTGCTCGAGGTGAACAAGAAGCTGATCGACTCCTACGTCGACAGCGGTGAACTGCGCGCCGACCACATCCTGGTCACCCACGGGCACTACGACCACCTGACCGATGTGCCTTACCTGGCCAAGAAAACCGGCGCGACGGTGCTGGGCACGGAGACCCACCTGAGCCTGATGAAGGCGCTCGGCGCGCCGGAAGACCAGCTCGCCGTCGCGAGCGGTGGCGAATACCTGACCTTCGACGGCTACACCATCAGGGTGACGCGCTCCCTGCATTCGGCGGTCGGGCCGCGCGCGCAGGTGCCGTTCCCCGGCTCGCGGCCGCTCTCCTGCCGCGACGTGCCGAGGCGGATCAAGGATCTGGTGGAGGGTGGCACGCTGTCCTACCAGGTCAGCGGTGGTGGACTCAGCGTGCTGAACTTCGGCGGCTCGAACTACGTGGAGTCGGAGCTCGCGGGCCTGCGGCCGGACGTGCTGCTCATGCCGGTCGGCGGCGGGAAGATCTTCGACTACGCGTCACGCCTGCTCAGGACGCTGGGCAACCCGGCATACGTGGTGCCGACGCATTGGGATGACTTCGATTACCCGCTCGACGAGCCCGGCCGGGATTTCGGCGGCCTGACCCCGTTGAGGGAAGCCGTCGCCCAGGCGAGCCCGTCGAGCAAGTTCGTGGTCGTGGACCACTTGCGGACCTTTACTCCCTAGGTCGTGTTTCTCGGATCGGGCACGCGATAGCCGCACCAGAGCCGAGGAACACGACCTAGCCGCTCTTACGCCGGAAGGTGCGCTTGTTGGCCGCGGGGCCGTGGGCGTGCTGGTTCTTGCCGCCCCCGTCCGCGTGGGCCGAGCCGGAGCGGGCCTTCGCGTGCTTGCGTTCGAGCGCTTCCTTGAACCTGCGCTTGACGTCGTCCTCTCCGTCGTTTTCCGACGGCGTGGGTTCAGACATGGCTACCTCCGAGGTGACGACGTGGATCACGTCCAGCCTTCCAGTTGTGGCCGCCGATAGCGAGTCGATTTCGACGTGTGTCACCTCAATGCGTAGCTGTGCTATATGTAGAGAGGCTACTTATTCGGCGAACAGGGGAGCGCGCGATGAGGCAACTACTGCTGGTGGGGATGGTCGTGCTGGTCGCGGCGACGGGGATCGTGACGGCCTCGGCGGCCGCGGAACCGGCCGGGCACGGTGACCAGGCGGCCTTCGACCGGGTGCGTGACGCCCAGATC
This sequence comes from Amycolatopsis sp. NPDC059657, assembly GCF_042734395.1. Lineage (NCBI taxonomy): Bacteria > Bacillati > Actinomycetota > Actinomycetes > Pseudonocardiales > Pseudonocardiaceae > Amycolatopsis > Amycolatopsis sp. NPDC059657. Next base: position 7,220 of record NZ_JBHWEB010000067.1, read on the forward strand.
GCCGCGTGGGCGAAGGGGGACGGCGTCGCGTTCGCCGCGACTTTCACCGCCGACGCGGACCTGGTCACCTTCAACGGCGACTACCTGAAGACCCGCGAAGGCATCGCGAAGGGGATGCAGTACTACTTCGACCACTTCATCAAGGGGTCGCGGATCAAGCCGCTGTCCGAGCACGTCCGCTACCTCGAGCCGGACGCGGCGATCATCGTCAGGCAGACCTGCCTGCTCAGCCCCGGCGAGTCCGAATGCCGCGACGGCTCGCTGTCGGTGAACACGAACGTGCTGGTCAAGCAGCGCGGGCACTGGCTGCAGGCCTCGTTCCAGAACACCAGGGTGGTGCCGCTGCCCACTGGGTCGTGAGTGTTCCAGCCGGTTCTAACCGGCGGGCACACTCACGACCTCCTACCTGGGCAAATACACGGTCACCGTCGAAAACCCATGCCTGGGCCGCAGCTTCACCGCCAGCCCGGGGAACTCGCCGGTGGTCATGGTCCAGCCGGTCGGCTTGGCGCGGAGCTGGTCGATGGCCGACTGATCGGCGGGCCTGCCGTCGATCAGCACCCGCGCGCCCGCCGGGACGGACGGGATCAGCAGTTCCGTCTCGGCCGGTGCGCCGGTGACCGTCATGGTCAGCGTCCTGCCGAACCGCCAGGTGGTGAGCTTGCCGCCGGACGGGCTGTCCACGCGGGCCGAGGCGTCCGGCGAGACCAGCCAGCCGGCGCGGTCCTTGCGGTCGAGGTCGTTGAGACCCCAGGCCTTCTCGAAAAGCTCCGGGCTCCGGAAGTTGAACGCCACCGCCGAACCCGCGCGCAGGTACAGCGGGAAGTCGTCCAAAGTGGACTCGCGCACCACGTGCCTGCCGCCGTCGACCACCTTGCCCGCGTACAGGTCGATCCACTGGCCTGGCGGCAGGTAGACGTCGACCGGAGTGGGCAGGCCCGCGGCGCCGTCGGCCTCCGCGCGGTCCGCGGTGACCGGCGCGGCGAGCAGGTCCGGGCCGATCATGAACTGCTGGTCGGCCTTCCAGGCCTCCTCGTCGCCGGGATACTGGAAGCCCATCGGGCGGTTGATCGGCGTGCCCGCCCGCGAGGCGCGTTTCGCCTCTTCGTAAAGGTAGGGGAACAGCTCGTAGTGCAGGATCGTCGACTTGCGGAAGCGGTCGACCGTGGCCGGGTCGTACACCCACGGCGTCGCGTTGCGGCCGGGCCCGCCGACCTCGAAAACCGGTGAGACCGCGGACAGCTGCGCCCAGCGGGTGAACAGCGTCGGGCTCGGCGAGTCGCTCGCGACCTTGCGGTAGCCGCCGGTGTCGGAGCCCTGCACCGGGTGCCCGGCGCCCCACGAGTTGATCGCGCGGCGGGTGGTCAGGCGCAGGCCGTCGAAGCTCATGTCGGCGTCCGCCTGCCAGAAACCACGCAGCACGGTCGACATCCCGGGATAGCCGGACCGGAACAGCATCGTGTAGTCGTCGCCGTGGACGTTGCGCAGCGCGTTGGCCACCGTCTCGGCGTAAAGCCGCGGATACCTGTTGTGCACCAACGTTCCCGGCCCGCCCTGGAAGGTGGACAGCTCCAGGTCGTCCTCGTCGCCGCGGTCACCCTTGACGAAGTCGACGCCCATCCGGAAGACGCTCTCCAATTTGGACTGGTAGTGCGCGCGGGCGACCGGGTTGGTCAGGTCGATGTCCCAGTTGTTCTTGTCCGACACCACGAAGGAACCCTCGGGGTAGTCGTGCGGGCACACCTTGCCGCCCGCCGTCTTGGCGAGGAACGGCGCCACCCACACTCCCAAGTGGACACCGTGCGCGTGCAGGGTGTCGATCATGCCCTTCGGATCGGGGAACTGGCGGCTGTCGAACTTCAGCGCGCCGATGCAGGCCGTGCCGACCGGGGTGCCTTCCGGGCCCTGCTCCCACGGGTTGTCGATCCAGATCGTGTCGAGCGGGACGCCGGCCTTCTGCAGCTCGACCATGTCCTCGATGACCTCGTCCTGGCTGAGGATCTTGTCACGCCACTTGATCGACGCGAACTGGCGCGCCGGCGGCAGCACGGGCAGGCCGGCCTTCGCGAAGTACTGCGCGCTCACGTGTTCGGGGTTGCCCGCGTAGATCTCATACGCGAGCTTGTTGTCCTTGAAGCATAACTGGGTGCGGTCGGGCACGCCGAGCGTGACCGGGCACAGCGGCGGGGTGGTGTCGCAGGTCAGGAACGGTTCCGCCGCGCCGGGGAAGGCGATCCGGCCGGTCGCGGTGGTGTCCGGGTAGACGCCGTAGCCTTGCGAGCTCAGGAAGAACGGGCTCGCCGCGCCGCTCTGGTTGCACTTGCCGAGCGTCGACGCGCCGGTGAACATCGTCTTGTTGAAGACGACTTTGCCTTTGAGGTCAACGAAAAGCGAGGACGCGCCGCCGCCGAGAAAGTGTTCGGTGGTGTTACCGGTCAGCGCCTCGTAGACCTGGGTGACGCCGGTGTCGGGCGTGAGCGTCCAGGCGACACGCAGGCCGCGCGGCGTGCGGGTGACGTCGACCTGCGCGGTGCGGGCGGCTTCGTCGGTGGCGACCTGGTAGCGGGTGCCGCCGGGAATCCGTTGCTCCGCAAGCAGATCCGTGGCGCGATGGGTGGTGCCGTCGGCCAGCAGGTAGGACAGCCGGTTGCCGGGGCCGGTCGCGGTGCCGGGTGCCTGGCTGATGAGCGGCTTGTGGTGCTGGGTGAAACTGAGCTGGAACGGGGCTTTCGCGGCGGACCACGCGAAGCCGCCGTGGGTCGCTTCCGGGGCCGCTGCCGAGGTCGTCGCGGTCAGCCCGCCGGCGGCGGGCAGCGTGATGAGTCCCGCGACCAGTGTTCTGTGCAGGCGCATTCCGGTCCTTTCAGGCGGGCTGGCCGTTGATGGTGCTGTTGCGGAACGTCAGGTCGTCGGTGTTCGTGATCGCGTTCGGCGAGGTGATGTTCGTGAACGTGCTGTTGGTGATCCGGACCTTGCCGATGTGCGCGTCCGGCAGCCCGGTGAAGCTCGCGGCGATCTTGCCGCCGTCGATCTTCATGCCGTCCACCGTGATGTCGCGGATGGCCGGGTTGACGCCCGCGGTGCCGCCGCCGTTGTAGAGCATGCTGACGAAGAGGACTTCGCGTTCAACGCCGGTGCCGTGGATGTTCCGCAGATGGATGCCGTCGATCACGCCGCCGCGGTCGGTGTTCGTCTTGACGTAGAGCGCGTGCTTGATCGGATAGCGGCCCGGGAAGTCGGGCGCGTTGATCTCGCAGTCGCGGGCGAAGATGTCGTACGCGCCGCCGGACATCTCGCTCCCGACGGTCACCCCGCCCCAGCGCCCCGAGAACTTGCACCGCTCGACCACGACGTCGCGCGTCGGGATGCCGACCCGGCGGCCGTCGACGTCACGCCCGGACTTGATCACCACGCAGTCGTCGTTGGTGTCCATCCGGCAGCCGACGATGTGCGCGTACCGCGTCGAGTCGAGGTCGACGCCGTCGCCCTGGCTGTTGGTGGTGTGGAAGGTGACGTTCTCGACGGTGACGTTGTGGCAGAACACCGGGTGCAGCGACCACATCGGCGGATTCTTGATTTCGATCCCGCTGATCAGGATGTTGCGCGAGTTGTACAGCCCGATGAAACTCGGCCGGATCTTGTGGCCATCGCCGAACACCCGCTGCTCGACGGGCACGCCGTCGTTGCCCATCTTGCGCAGCAACGCGGTGTCGGCGTTGTTGCTGCCGAAGCTCGGCCACGGCCCCTGCGGCCCGCGGCCGTCGAGCGTGCCCTGGCCGGTGATCGCGATGTCGCAGGCGCCGTCGGCATGGATGAACGGCCGGTAGTTGTAGCAGAGCGTGCCTTCGTAGCGGACCTGGACGACGGGCAGGTAGTCGGCGGGCTCGGTGCTGAACGTGACGGTCGAACCCGCTTCGAGGTGCAGGTCGACATTGCTGAGCAGTTCGACCGGCCCGGTGAGGAAGACGCCCGCCGGCACGACCACCCGGCCGCCGCCCGCGCGATGGCACGCGGTGATCGCTCTTCGGAAGGCTTCGGTGTTCTTGGTGACCCCGCCTTCGACCGCGCCGAACTTGGTGATGTCGAAGGTCCGGCGGGGGAACCGTGGCGGCCGGATCCTGGCGAGCAGCCAAGGCACCTTGTGCCACGGATCGAAGATCGAGGCTTCGGCGGTCTGACCGGCGAACGGCAGCGCCGCGAGCGCGGCGGTCCCGGCGAGGAAAGCCCGGCGTGAGGGATTCACGAGTCGCTCCCAACTGCGGTGGCGGAAGGACAACCCGGACATAGTATCTGGTATATGATGTGTGTCCAGGGTCGTGAGTGGTACGGCCGGTTCTAACCGGCCAAAACGCTCACGACCCCAGTGCTCGGGTGGGCGAGGGCACCTGGCCCGACCACTGCACGGCGTCGCGGGCCAGTTCGTGGCCGCAGTGCTCGCACATCAAAATCGGCCGCAGCTGCTCACCGCAGTCGACGTGGGTGAGGGTGATGTCCGGCTCCTGGCCGGGCACCTCGAACTGCCGCGACCACTCCGCGATGAAGGCCAGCGCAGGGAAGAACGCGAGCCCTTTCGCGGTGAGCCGGTACGCGCGCGCGTCGGTGCGCGTGCTGGCCGTCTCCGTGCGCAGGACGTCGAGTTCGACCAGGCGGGTGAGCCGGTCGGACAGCACGCTCGGGCCGATGCCGAGTTCGCGCTCGAACTCCGAGAAGTGCCGCGCGCCAAGCAATGCGGAGACCACGATGCCGGTCGACCAGCGGTCGCCGAGTAGCTCCATGGTGTCGGGGAAGAACAACAGCGGGTCGCCTGCCAGCGCTTCGGCGTCTTTGCGGCGGAAGCGTTTGGACGCGGTCGCGGCCGCGACGCCGGTCGAGTCGAGGCGGCGGGCCGTGACGTCGCGGGCGTCGACGCGGCGGACGCAGTGGGCGCAGCCGAGCGGGGCTGCTGTAGCCAGCCCGCAGCCGATGTGGATCAGCGTCGGCAGCACTTCGCGGCGGCCGTCGACCCACTGGCGTTCCCATGACCAGATGGAGACCAGCAGCGGCCAGAGTTCCAGACCGCGCTCGGTGAGCCGGTATTCGTGGCGGGTGCGGCGTGCGTCGCGGTAGGGGGTGCGGACCAGCACGCCGGCTTCGACCAGGTCGCGCAGGCGCCCGGACAACGCGGTGGGGGAGATGCCGAGCCGCAGGCGCAGTTCCTCGTAGCGCCGGAAGCGGAAGAAAAGACTCTGCAGGATGAGCAGCGTCCACTGGTCGCCGAGCAGTTCGAGCGCGCGGCGGAGTGGGTCGCCCGCAGGCCGGACGCGGCGCGCTGGTGCTTCTGTCACCGGGGTCCCCTCTGGGTCGTAGCGCGTTCAGCGTACATCCTGGCTACAACAACGGGAGCCTATTGACTACTGGGTACAGAAATCATAGTGTCGGAGCACGCCACGTCGAGGGAGATCCGCGATGACCAGCACCTCCGAACAGCCGATCATGGTGGCTCGGACGAGCGACGACGAAGCCAATCCCTACCTGCTCGGCGTCTACGCCCCGGTCGACACCGAGATCGACGCGGAGGATCTGCGGGTCATCGGCAAGATCCCCGCCGATCTCAACGGCGTGTACCTGCGCAACGGGCCGAATCCGCGGTTCCAGCCCGAAGGCCGCTATCACTGGTTCGACGGCGATGGCATGGTCCACGCCGTCCACCTCGAGAACGGCAAGGCCCGCTATCGCAACCGCTGGGTCCGCACCAAGGCCTTCGAAGCCGAGTCCGAGGCGGGCAAGGGCCTCTGGAAAGGCGTGATGGAGAGTCCCAAGGACAATCCGTTCGGCAACCACCACGGCCTCGGGCTCAAGGACAACGCCAACACCGACCTCGTCTTCCACCGCGGCAAGGTGCTCGCGACCTGGTACATGTGCGGCTCGCCGTATTCGATCGACCCGCTCTCGCTGGAAACCCTTGGCGCGGAAGACTTCCTCGGCACGCTGGTCGGCGACATGATGGCGCACCCGAAGGTGGACGAGCGCACCGGCGAGATGTTCTGGTTCGACTACGGCCCCCGGCCGCCCTACCTGCGCTACGGCGTCGTCAGCGCGGACGGCAAGGTCGCCGGCACCACCGAGATCGAGCTGCCCGGCCCGCGCCTGCCGCATGACATGGCGATCACCGAGAACTTCGCGATCCTGATGGACCTTCCGCTCGTCCAGGACCTCGAGGCCGCCAAAGCGGGCCGTCACAAGCTGAAGTTCGACCGTTCGATGCCGTCGCGCTTCGGTGTGCTGCCGCGCTACGGGACCGGCGACCAGATCCGCTGGTTCGAGGCCAGTCCCTGCTACATCTACCACGTGGTCAACGCCTGGGAGCAGGGCGAAGAGATCATCATGGACGTCTGCCGTGTCTCGCGCCCGCAGCCGCGCGCCGACGCGCACACCCCGCTCGCCAAGATGCTTTCGTACCTGCGGTTGGACGCTTCGCTCCACCGCTACCGCTTCAACCTGCGTACGGGTCTGTGCGCGGAGTCGCAGCTCGACGACGACAACACGGAGTTCCCGACCGTCGACGCCCGTGCCGTCGGCCACCGCAACCGCTACGCCTACAACGTCCACATCTCGCCGGAGTCGACGCTGCTCTTCGACGGCCTGGTGCGGTACGACACCGTGACCGGCGCCAAGACCGAGCACCTCTTCGGTGCGGGCCGGTGGGGCAGTGAGGCCCCGTTCGCGCCACGCGACGGGGCGGCCGAAGGCGACGACGCCGACGGCTACCTGGTGACGTTCGTGCAGGACGAGCGTGAGGGACGCTCGGAGCTGGACATCTTCGACGCCGCCGATCTCGCCGCCGGGCCCGTGGCCAGGGTCCTGCTGCCCCAGCGGGTTCCGCTCGGTTTTCACGCGACCTGGGTTCGGGCGGACCAGCTGGATAACCTCACCAGATGAGATGCCATCCGGAAGATCGGGTAACGGAGTACCGGGCGCGCGGATGGTGGAGCGCCGACACGATCGACGGGTTGTTCAGGGCCAGGGCCGGCGAAGCCCCGGCCAGGCTCGCGCTCGTCGATCCGCCGAACGCCGCCGATCCGGTGCGGTGGACCTGGCGTGATCTCGATGACCAAGTGGACGTGCTGGCCTCGGCCCTGCTCGCCAAAGGGGTGCGGGCAGGGGACGTGGTCGCCGTCCAGCTGCCGAACTCGGCGGCGCTGGTGCGCGCGCTGCTCGCGATCGTCAGGATCGGCGCGATCGTGACCCCGTTCCCGGTGTCGTACCGGGACCACGAGATCGGCCCGATGTGCCGCCGCACCGGCGCGGCCGGCCTGATCACCTCCGAAGCGCTGGCCGATCAGGCGTCGCGGGCCTGTGCCGATGTGCCGTCCGTGCGGTTCGTCCTCACCAGGGTGGAGGACGAGCCGTCCGGTCCGGTGCCGGTCCACGAGGCGGACGTCAACGACTGCGTGACGATCTGCTGGACCTCCGGGACCGAGGCCGAACCCAAGGCGGTGCCCCGCTGTCACGGCGACTGGCTCGCCATCGCGGAAGGAACCCGGTTCGCGGCCGGGCTTTCCGCTGACGACGTGCTGCTTTCGCCGTTCCCGCTGACCAACATGGCGGGCATCGGCGGCATGCTGCTGCCGTGGCTGATGGCAGGCGGCGTCTTCGTCCCGCATCAGCCGTTCGACCTGGCGGTGTTCCTCCAGCAGATCGCCGAGGAGCGCGCGACGTACACCGTCGCCCCGCCCGCGCTGCTGACCATGCTGCTGCACAACGAAAAGATCCTGTCCACAGTGGACATCTCGTCGCTGCGGCAGATCGGCTCCGGCTCGGCGCCGCTGAGCCCGTGGATGGTGCGGACCTGGTCGGAGCGGCACGGCATCGACATCATCAACTTCTTCGGCTCCAACGAGGGCATCCCGCTGATCTCCGACCCGCGCGACATCCCGGATCCCGAGCAGCGCGCGTCCTACTTCCCGCACTACGCCTCGGAAGTCCGCTGGTCGACGCCGGTCGCGGACCGGACATCGGTGCGCCTGCACGATGTCGTCACGGGGGAGCGGGTCACCGAGCCCGGCATCCCCGGCGAGCTCCGCCTGGCAGGCCCGACCGTGTTCGCGGGCTACCTGACCGACGGACCCGGACTGGACCAGTCCGCCTTCGACGAGGACGGCTATTACCGCACCGGCGACGTCTTCGAGATCGACGGCGAGCGCCACGAGTTCCTCAAACATGTCGACCGGGTCAAAGATCTGGTGATCCGCGGCGGGATGAACATCTCGCCCGCCGAGGTCGAAGGACTGCTCGCGGCGCACCCGGACGTGGCCGACGTCGCGATCATCGGCGTGCCGGACGAGGTACTCGGCGAACGCGCCTGCGCCGTTGTCGTGGCCGGACAACGCAGGCCAGACCTCGCCGAACTCGTAGAATTCCTGCGGGAGAGTCGGATAGCGTCATTCAAGCTGCCGGAACGGCTGGAGTTCGTCGACGAGCTCCCGCGCAATCCCGTCGGCAAGATCTTGAAACGCCGGCTGCGAGAGCGTTTCCCGCCAGAGGGAGTGACCTCATGACCGTCTTCGTCCTCGGTGGCGCGCAGACCGATTTCGCGCGGAACTTCACCAAAGAGGGCCGGGGACTGCTCGAGATGTTCAGCGAGGTGGTCCCGTCGGCGCTGATCAACGCCGACGTCGACCCGTCGCAGGTCGGCGTCGCGCATGTCGGCAACCTCGCGGCGGAGCTGTTCACCGGGCAGGCACAGCTGGGCGGGCTGCTGGTCGCGGCGGTGCCGGGCCTCGACGGGGTCGCGAGCACGAGACATGAGGCGGCCTGCGCGTCCGGCAGCACCGCGGTGCTCGCCGCCTGCGCCGATCTCGAATCCGGGCGCTACGACCTCGCGCTCGTCGTCGGCGTCGAACTGATGCGCAACACCGATGGCCAGACGGCGGCGGAGCATCTCGGCTCCGCGGCGTGGGCAGGACACGAGGCGCTGGAAGCCAAATTCCCTTGGCCCGCCTTGTTCGCCGACGTCGCCGAGACCTATGACGAGCGCTACGGGCTCGACCACGCGCATCTCGGCGCGTTCGCGGAGCACGCCTTCCGCAACGCCGCGCGCAACCCGCTCGCGCAGTCCCGCGCATGGTCGTTCCCCGCCGGATCGTTCGGCCTCGACGACGCGCTGAACCCCGTCGTCGAAGGCATGCTGCGCAAGAACGACTGCGGCCGGATCACCGACGGAGCGGCCGCCGTCCTGCTGGCATCCCCGGCCTTCGCCGCCGAGTGGGCACGGCGGCACGGCCGGGACCTCGACGACATCGCGGTGATCAGCGGGTTCGGCCACCGCACCGCGCACCTCGGCCTGACCGGGAAACTGGAGCGCGCCGCCGACGCCGACTACCTGTTCCCGCAGCTGCGCGGCGCCGTGACCGACGCGTACAGGCGCGCGGGCGTCGCCGGACCGGAAGCGCTCGATCTCGTCGAGCTGCACGACTGCTTCACCATCACCGGCCTGGTCGCGCTGGAGCACCTCGGCGCGGCGAAACCCGGCAAGGGCGGCCAGTTCATCGCGGACGGCGGGCTCACCGGTCCGCTGCCGATCAACCCGAGCGGCGGGCTGATCGGGCTCGGCCATCCGGTCGGCGCGACCGGGGTGCGCATGCTGCACGACGCCGCAAGGCAGGTCACCGGCGCCGCGGGGGAGACCCAGGTCGACGGCGCGCGGACGGCGCTCACGCTGAACGTCGGCGGCTCGTTCACCACGGTCGTCACGCTGGTCGTCAGCCGATGACCGAGGTGTACGTACTGGCGACCGCCCGGTCGCCGCGCGGCAAGGCCTCGAGCAGCGGCGCGTTGTCAGGGGTCACGCCGTTGTCCTTGGTCGAGCAGGTGATGAACGCGCTCGTCACGCGTGCCGGGATCACGCCCGAGTCGGTCGATCAGGTCATCTTGGGCTGCGCCTCGCAGGCAGGCGAACAGGGCGGCAACATCGCGCGGACCGCCGTGCTCGACGCGGGCTGGCCGCCGAGCGTGCCTGGCATGACGGTCAACCGGTTCTGCTCGTCCGGCCTGGACGCGATCGCGGTCGGCGCCGGGATGATCCGGTCAGGCGAGGCCGAGGTGGTGCTGGCTGGCGGCGTCGAGTCCGTGTCGCGGGTGCCGATGTTCACCGACGGCGGTCCACTGTGGACCGATTCGTCGGTGGTCGCCAGGATCGGCTCCGTCCACATGGGTATCGCGGCGGACACCGTCGCCACCGAACTCGGCTACACCAGGGAGGAACTGGACGCGTACGGCGTCCGCACGCAGCAGCTCGCCGCCGCCGCGTGGAAGGACGGCCGGTTCGACGCTTCACTGGTGCCGATCACCGACGACTCGGGCGAGGTCGCGCTCGCGCACGACGAGCACGTCCGGCCAGGCACGACCGCCGAAGCGCTGGCGGGCCTGCCGCCCGCGTTCGCCGAACTCGGTGCCACCGGCCAGGATGGCTTGGTACTGAGGCATTTGCGGGAACTCGACATGATCCGCCATCTGCACACGCGCGGCACCTCGCCCTCGGTCGCCGACGGCGCGGGCCTCGTGCTGATCGGCTCGGCCGCCGCCGCGCGGAGGCTGGGTCTCGCGCCCCGCGCGCTGCTCAAAGGCTCGATGAGCGCGGGCAGTGACCCGATCCGGATGCTGCTTTCCGGGCAGGACGCGACCGTGCGGGTGCTGGAGCGGTTCGGCCTCACACCGTCCGATGTGGACGTGATGGAGTTCGCGGAGGCGTTCGCCGCGCTGTGCGTCAAGATCCAGCGGGAACTAGGATTCGCGGAGGAAGTGTTCAACCCCAACGGCGGCACCATCGCGATGGGCCACAGTTTCGGCGCGACCGGGGCGATTCTGCTCACCGGGTGCGTCGACGAGCTGGACCGGCGCCAAGGCCGGTACGGCGTGGTGGCCATCAGCGGCGCGGCCGGGTCGGGGACGGCGATGCTGGTGGAGCGTGTGGCGTGAAGTACGCGGTGACCTTGGGGCTGTGGCAGGACCGGGCCCCCGAGGAGGCCTTGGCGACCGCCCGTGCGGCCGAGGCCGCGGGCTATGACGAGCTGTGGATCGGCGAGATGGCCACCTGGGACGTCTTCGCGCTGGCGACCGCGATCGGCACGGCCGCCCCGAAACTCGACCTCACCCTCGGTCCGTTGCCGGTGACCGTGCGGGACCCGACGATGATCGCGATGGGCACCGCCTCCGTCGCGGCACTGACCGGCCGCCGCGTCGACGTCGCGCTGGGCACCTCCAGCGACGTGGTCGTCCGCGACTGGCACGGCCGGTCCCGTCGCGGTTCGAGTGCCGCGCTCGGCGAGTCGGCGCAGGTCGTGCGCGAGCTGTTGGACGGCAAGAAAGCGGCTTCGGGCTATCGGCTTCGCTTGGCGCCACCCCGCTCGACCGTGACCATCGCGGCGTTCGGCCCCGCCGCCGTCGAAGCGGCCGCCGCCCACGCCGACCGCATGGTGGTCAACCTGGTCAGTCCGGCGATGGCGGGCCGTCTCGTCGAAGACCTCCGCGAAGCGGCGCGCCGCTTGGGAAAGCCGCCGCCGCGCGTGGCCGCTTGGGTGGTTGGTGCGCTGAACCCCAAGCCCGCCGCGCTGGACCAGCTCCGCCGAGGCATCGTCGGCTACCTCGCCGCACCCGGCTACTCGGACATGTTCCGCGCCGAAGGCTTCGGCGCACTGGTGGACTTCGCGTTGACCCGCCCGCATCCGCGTGAACTGCTCGAAGTCATCGACGTCTCGCTGATCCAGGCGATCGGCCTGGTCGGCGACCTCGCTCACGTCCGCGACCAGGCCGCCGCCTACGCCGAGGCCGGCGTCGACGAGATCGCCATCGTCCCGGCCTGCACCGACGACGACCCTGGCGGCGCGCTCACTCTCCGTGGTCTGCGCGATCTGGCTTAAGGATCCCGCAGCGTCCAGATGACCACAGATGTACCGTCCAGATGACCACCGAAGTAGCGTCCAGATGACCGTTGATCTTGTTGTTATATGGCGGAAGGGCGAAGGCGGCGGGTTCGGTTCACTGACGCGCGAAACCCGAGTTCAGGCCGTTCAATGGCCCAAAATCGGGTCTGATGAAGATCAACCTGCCTCGGCGTCCCCGATGGCGTCCAGTAAACCTCCACAAAGGACTCAAACTGGCGATTTTTGCCCCATATTGTCGCTTTTACGCGTGTTCTGAGGCTGGCTAGATGGGAATGAACGGGGCTTATGTGTCGCTCAGCGTTGTGAACGTGGCGTTCATGCCTTCAGCGGACGCGCCGCGCTAGGAAAAGCCCGAAAGTGGCTTTCGGCAGCTTTATCACTACAATACGACCATTAGGGGGTGGGCGCCCCGGGCAAGGTATTGGCGAGCGGCAGTAGGCCCCGCTACCCCCCCATGAAA
>NZ_JBHWEB010000067.1:19610-54282 GCF_042734395.1 Amycolatopsis sp. NPDC059657
TAATGCCTTCAGCGGACGCGCCGCGCTAGGAAAACCCCTAATGTGGATTTCGTCAGATTAGGCCTGACGAAAGCCACTTTCGGGCTTGCGAAGCCGGGTCAGGAAATGGCCGAGGCGACGTAGGCCCCGATGCCAGCCATGCCTTGCTTGTTCGGGTGCAGGGGAGCGGCGACGGCGGTCGGGATGATGCCCTCGAACCACTTCGCCGAGGGTGACTGGCAGGTGTCGTGGCCGACGCTCGGCGGGACGATGTCGACGAAGGTCGCGCCGTGCGCTTCGGCTTGGCGGGCGAGTGCGGCGTTGAGCCTGCCGATGGTGGCCTGGAGGTAGTTCGCGTCGCGGGCCCACACGGGGACGGTCGGCCAGCAGCCGTTGCGGGGCAGGTAGTTGCCGTAGCCGACGACGTAGATCGCGGCGTTGGCGGATTTCGCGCGGATGCCGTCGATCGCCGTGCCCCAGTTGGCTTCGAAGGCGGTGATCTTGTCGGCGAGCTGGTCGTGGCCGCCCGCGGTGAAGTTGGCCTCGCAGGACTGGCCGAGTGGCTCCGGGCCGAGGTTCAAGCAGGTCAGCGCGGCGCTGACGAGACCGATGTCGTTGGCGCCGATGGTCAGGGTGACCAGTTTCGTCGACGGGCTCAGCGCTTCGAACTGCGGCGCGACCGGGCCGCTCGAGGTCGACTGCGGCGTCGTGAGATGCGCCGTCGTGGCGCTGGAGCAGGTGACGTCCTTCAGCGTCGCGCCCAGTTTCGAGGCCGCGACGTGCGGATAGTCGACCAGCGTGCGCAGGCAGCCCCACGATGACGGGTCCTGCGGCGGGATGAGCGGCCCGGCGGCCGCCGAGTCGCCGAGTGCCACGTACTCGGGGCCCGCCGCGGCGGCGGGGGAAACCAGTGCCGCTGTCAACAGCAAGCCGGTGAACAGCGTTGTCCACGGTCGACTCGTCACGAATCCTCCTCGCGATCGTTGTTCCTCGTGACATCATCGACTCCGATGTCAGGCTGCTTGACTGGTATCTCCGGCAGAATCAGGACGTGGACTTTGTGACCGATCACAAGCCGGGGTCGCTGCTCAGTGTCGCCGGGGTGCCGATCCACGATCTGCTCGCCAGGCGGCTGGCCGAGCTGGTCAGCCGGATACTGGTGCGCATCCAGGCCGAGGTGGCCGCGTACCGGACCTTGCCGATCGAGGAACTGCGCGGGGACATCGCGGCGATCGCGCAGGATGTGCTGCGCGCGTTCATCCGCGGCCTGCGTGAGGATCGCGGGCTCAACGCCGAAGAGCTGGATCAGGTCAGCCGGTCGGCCGCACGCCGCGCGGAGGAAGGGTTTCCGCTCGAAGCCGTGCTTTCCGCCTACCACGTCGGGGTGCGCGAGATACTGAGAACGGCGTCCGCCGGCGCGCGGCCCGATGATCTGCCGGACGTCCTCGCCTCCAACGAGCGGGCGCTGCGGTTCCTCGAGGGCATCACCGCCGCGGTCACTTCCGGCTATCTCGACGAGGTCCGCACCAAGGTCGGCCAGGAGCACAACGCCCGCCGCTCATTGCTCGCCGCGCTGCTGGACGGCGGCCAGGCCGACGCGGTCTTCCGGTCGGCGGGAATCATGCCGCCCGCCCGATATCTGGTGCTGAGCCTGGCCGTCGGGCCGCATCCCGACGAGGCGATGCCGGGCGTCGACGCGGCGATCGCCTTACGCCGCAAGGTAAGACGGCTGCTCGCCGAACTCGACCACGCTACCGCGGGCAGTGCTTTGTCCTCAGTGGACGGTGTGGGTGGCATCGTGCTCGTGCCGACCGAGATGTCCGAAGTGGACTGGGCGCGCTGGACGGCGGTCATCGAACGGGCAGGCCGGTCCGCGGGCGCGCCGATCACCGCCGCGATCGAACTCGCCGAGCCCGCCGCCGTCCCGTCGGCCGCGACGAGAACGGCCGACGTGCTCGATGTCGTCCGGTGGTTCGATCGCCCGCCAGGCCTGTACCGGCTCGACGACATCCTCGTCGAATACCAGCTGACCAGGCCCGGTGTCGCCCGTGACCGGCTGGCCGCGTTGCTGGAACCGCTTGCCGCGCATCCGGATCTGCTCGAAACCGTGCGCTGCTACCTCGCGCACGACCTCAACCGCCGCCGTACCGCGAGCCTGCTCCACGTGCACCCGAACACCGTCGACTACCGGCTTCGCCGGATCCATGAGCTGACCGGTATCGACCCGACGCATCCGGCAGGCATTCCCCGGATCACCGCGGCACTCGCCGCCCGCCAGGCTAAGAGACCGTGACGTCCGCGCGGACTATCCAGCCCCAGCAATCGAAAGCGGCCGAGTACCGGCCAGGCTTGGCGACCGCCTGACCGCTTCCTGCCAGCGCGATCCCGATCCCGCCGGTGCCGCCGTCGCCCGCGTAGTGCAGCGGGATCGGCGCGGCGAACCCGGCCGAGGTCAGCTCGGTGGCGAGCGGACCGGCGCCGGACGGTCGCAGGCAATAGATGTCGGCGCTGATCGTGCCGCCCGGCGCGACCGAAGCCGGCTTGAGCGTGAGTGAAGACGGCCGGGTGGCGTCGGCCGTTCCGGTGAGGGCGAGCGTCAATGCCCCGGCGATGGCCAGACCTGCGCGAATTCCCATGTTTTCCTCCCAGATTCCCCTTTCCGCCACCGTACACAGCGTTGTAAGGCGGGTTTGAGGATTCCGGAGCCACCGGCGCAGACCAGCACCATCGCCGCGATTCCTGCCTCATCGGTGAACACGATCTCGCCCGAACGGCCCAGCACGAAGCCACTGTGCAACGCCCACGCCACGGCGGCCGTGCCCAGCCCGGCTCTCGCTCTGGTGAGCAGTGATATCGCGCCGGCGACGATCGCGAGCGCGACGAGCGAGCGGAGATGATGTTCGGTCGCGCTCGCGGACACCGAGCCCACCGTGGTGGCCGAGGTCGCCATGAAGCCGAGTGGATAACCGAATCCTGCGTCGATCCGAGTCATCCACTCACCCCAACCCCGTACGGATGGGCACGAGTCGTGTTTACGCGGTTTCTCTACGCATACGCCCCGGGTTTTGACAGATTCTTGACGCCTTACCCGATGGCGTTGCGCGCGATGGCCTGCGCCAATGTCTGCCACGCGCCACGCGGCAGGTCGTGGCCCATTCCCGCGATGATCAGCAGCTCCGCGTCCGGGATCGCCGCCGCCGTCGCCTTCCCGCCGCTGACCCCGATCAGCGGGTCGGCCTCGCCGTGGATCACCAGCGCCGGCACCCGGACGCCGGCCAGCGCCGCCGTGCGGTCGGGCGAGGCGATGACCGCCGCCGTCTGCCTGGCTCCCCCGGCCGGGTGATACGCGCGGTCGTACGCCCGCGTCGCCTTCTCGACGAAAAACTCTTCAGTGGATGGGAATCCGGGCGAACTGAGAATGCGCAAAGTGTCCGCGCTCTGCGCGATCGACGCTTCCCGTCCGGCCGCGGGCTGGCGCAGCAACGCCTGCAACGCGGCAGGGTCGGCCTGGCCGACGGTCGGATCGCCGGTGGTCGACATGATCGAGCACAGGCTGAGCAGCCGGTCGGGGTGATCGATCGCGAGCTGCTGCGCGATCATGCCGCCCATCGACGCGCCCACGACATGCGCCTTCGCGAAGCCCAGCGCGTCGAACAGCCCGGCCACGTCCGCGGCCATGTCGGCCAGCAGGTAGGGGACAGTCGTCCGATCACCGGCTGCGATGGCCTGCAGATCCGGCAGCGGCAGATGGTCGAGGTATTCGGACAAGCCTATGTCACGATTGTCGAAACGGACCACGTGGAAACCCTGCGCCGCGAGCAGCTCGCAGAATGCGGCGTCCCAGGTGGTCAGCTGCGCGCCCAGGCCCATGACCAGCACCAATGGTGGATCGGCAGGGGATCCGAAGGTGTCGTATTCGAGTTCGAGGCCGTTCGAGCGCAGACGAGGCATGCGCCGATGTTCCCATCCCCACGCGGATGGTGAAACTGGCAGCCTGGCAACAGGGGGCAGCGCACGGTTACTGTTCACACATGTCGTTGCCGTCCTCAGGCCCGCCTGCGCGATCGCGTTCCCGCGTCGCTTCCGGCCTGCCAGCCGTCACCCCTGACGGGATCGTCGACGCGGCTATGCGCCTGACCGCGGAACGCGGGCTGGAGAACTGGACACTGCGTCAGCTCGCTTCGGCCGTCGACGCTTATCCCGCTGTCATCTATCACCATGTCGGCGACCGGGAAGCGGTCGTGCGCGCGGTGGCGGAACGGGTGCTCGCGCAGCTGCCGACCCCTGATCCGGCGCTCGGCTGGCGTGAGTGGTTCGCCGAACTGCTCGGCGGGATGCGGACGGTACTGCGCAGATATCCCGGTTCCGCGCGGCGGCTGGCGCTGTTCGGCCCCGGTCTCAAGGGCTCCGAGCGGTTCATCACGGCAGGCACCGCGCTGCTCGCCGAAGCCGGTTTCGGCGAGGAGGCCCTGATGGCCTACAACTCGTTGCTCTGTACGGCCTCTCAGTTCGTGTCCATGGAGGACGACCGCAATCCGGTGGACGCCGAGGAGTACTACGCGAAGCTCTATCTCTACGCGATCAATCGGACGCTGGACGGCGTGGCCCACCGGTTGGGCGAGATCTTGGCCGAATGACAGTACCTTGACAGAGTTTTGTCGTATCCTGATCGGGCCCCCGGTGCCCACCTCCCCCCTCGAGGCACCGGGGGTGTAAACATGCGCACTGTTATCGCAGGGTGTCGAGCACATACGGCCAAAGCCGCTCCAGCGCTCCACGCCAGGTCTGCCAGAAATGCGTTCCGGTCCCGAAGTCCGTGGTGACGTCCGCGTTCAGCGCGTGCAGACGCTCGGCCAGCTCCTCGGTCATTGAACGTGAATATTGTTCAATCAGGCCCATGCCCGGCACGGTTTCCTCGCCCGGCACCCGGTGACCATCGCCTGCCGCGAGATAAATCCTGGTCGAAGCGAGCGCCTCGGCGTGCAGCAGCGGATCGTTTTCGGCCCAAGCCGCCCGTGAAGACCAGCGTGGCCCCCAAATCTTGCCTGGGCGTAGGCCTTCCCTCACGGAGAGCAGCCCCAGCAGCGCCGCCATCCCCGGCCGGGTGAGATGCATGATTCCGCTCAGTGACGCCACCGCGCGGAACATTTCGGGATGACGCATGCCATAGCGCAACGCGCCATAGCCGCCCATGGAGATCCCGGCGACCATCCGCACGTCCGAAGCGCCGTATTCGTTTTCCAGCCTCGGCAGCAACTCGCCGAGGTGGAAGGACTCCCAGCGCGGAATGGTGCCGTCGCGATCGGGCACCCGCCAATCGGTGTAGAAGCCCAGCCTGCCGCCTTCGGGCATCGCGACGAGCACATTCGAAGCCGCGGCCAGTTCGGCTATCTGCGTATTAAGCATCCAGCTGCGCTGATCATCGGAGGAACCGTGCAGCAGCAACAGCACCGGATAGCCGCCGGCAGGCTGTTCACCCTTCGGCGTCAGCAGGGTGACGCCGACGTCGCGGCCGACGGCCGGGGAGAAGAAGCGCAGCTCCTCCACCCCGGTCACCCCTGGCATCATTCGCCCCTCGCCCCGCTGAAGTCCAGGCTGGCCAGCAGCCCGTTGAGGTGCTCGCCGATGACGTCCACATTGGGCGGATCGAGCAGCGACAGGTGATGCCCCGGCACGGTGAGCACGTCCAGCCGCGAGCACACCTCGTCCCAGCCACGCGCCGGATCCATCCGGTCGAACCGCTCGTCACGCAGCCCGCCCGGCACCGGCTCGGCGGCGCTGAAGTAGACGGCGGGGCCGTCGTACGCCTGCGCGACATAGCGCTCCAGCGCCCGCGAATCCAAAAAGGACGTGCGCTGGTGGGTGAGGATCGCGTCGCTGACCGCGCTGTTGACCAGTCCCTCGTCCCGCATGGCCGAGATCAGCAGTTCGACCTGCTCCTCGTCGCCCAGCCGCGCCATCTTCGCGTAGGGCAGCGTGATCTTGCGGCCGTAGCACGAGCCGACGAACTCCTCGAATCGCTCGAAGCGCTTCTCGAGCAGCTCCACTTCGGACAGTCCGGTGTGGTTGGGCAGCGGGATGATGGGATCGATCAACCCCAGCAGCTCGACCTGCTCACCGGCATGGCGCAAACGTTGCGCCATGTGGAACGCCTGGCACCCGCCGAACGACCAGCCGGCGAGCCGGTACGGGCCATGCGGCTGGATCGCGCGCAGTTCGGGCAGATACCGCTCGATCCGGTCCTCGACGGACGAGACGCCGTCGAGCCGGTCGAACCCGTACACCGGGAAGTCGCCTTCGAGCAGATCGGTCAGCTGCTGGTAGACAGCTGTGTCGCCGCCGCTGGGGTGGAAGAAGAACAGCGGCGTTCGCGTGCCTTCCGCGCGCAGCGTCCGCACCACGCCGCCGTGGTCCTCCTCGCGCAGATGCGCGGCCATCCGTTCGATCGACGGATGCTCGAACAGCTCCGAGATGGTGAGCTCACGCCCACTGCGCTTGACCAGCATCGCGGTGACCTCTTCGGCCTTCGCCCTGGTGCCGCCGATGCCGTAGAAGTCCTGCGTCACGCCGACCTCGATGCCGAGCACGTCCCGCCACGCGCTGGTGACCAGCCGCTCGGCCGCGTCGCGCGGGCCGATGAGGACCTGCTGGGTGCGCATCCTCGGCAGCGCGCCGCCGATGCCGAGTTCACCGAAGAGCCACTCCTCGGTCTCGCCGGCGCTCGCGCCGCGCAGCAGCAGTGAGACCGGCAACGCGATGCCGAAGTCGTACTGCACGGCGTTGCGGATCCGCACCGCGAGCAGCGAGTCGACGCCGAGCGCGATGAGCGGGGTGGTGGTGTCCAAAGTGGTGGGCGCGAAGCCCAGCACCGACGCGATGCGGGTACGCAGCTGGGTGCCCGCCGCCTCCCTCGCTTGGGCCGCAGGCAGGGAGGCAAGCGCTTGCGGCCCGGCCCATCCGCTGGTCACGGTGGTGCTGAGCAAGCCGGAGCAGAACGGCTTTTCGGCCAGCTGCGGGTAGACGGCGACGAGCTTCGTCTCGTCCACGTGCGCCCAGCCGAGCACGCCTGCGTCGGACCCGGCCGCGCCGGCGAGCACCGCGATGCCCTCGTCCGGCCGGATCGCGCGCAGGCCAGGCATGTTGATCGAGGTGGCCTTGCCGACCTCGGCCCAGGTGCCCCAGGCGATCGACGTGGCAGGCAGGCCCTGCGCCCGGCGCAGGGTGACCAGCGCGTCGAGGTAGGCGTTCGCCGTCGCGTACGCGGGCTGGCCGAAGAAGCCGAGCAGTCCGGCGATCGAGGAGAAACCGACCCACCAGTCGAGGTCGAGATCGACCGTCGCCTCGTGCAGCCGCCAGGCGCCGTAGGCCTTGGGAGCCCAGGTCCGGTGCAGGGTGGCCGCGTCGAGCCGCGCGGTGGTCCGGTCGTCGAAGACGGCGGCCGCGTGCAGCACGCCACGCAGGTTCGGGCCCGCCGCGGTGATCAGCCGCTCGGCGACGCCCGGTTCGGCGATGTCGCCGAGCACGACCACGACCTCGGTGCCCGCGGCGATCCGGTCGAGCTCACGCCTGGCGTCCGGCTGCGGCGCAGACCGTCCATTGAGGACCAACCGGCGCGCGCCCTGGCCTGCCAGCCAGGAGGCGACGAACAGGCCGATGCCGCCGAGACCGCCGGTGACCACATAGGACCCGTCGTTACGGACGACCGGACGTGTCGGCGCGTCCAACGTGACGCGTTCCAGCCGTCGCGCGTGCCGTTGACCGGCTCGCCAGGCGACCTCGTCGTCCTTGCCGGAGGACAGCTCCGCGAGCAGGCGCCTGGCCCGCTCTTCGGGCGGCGACGCCGGGTCGCAGTCGAGCAGGATGGACCGGAGCTCGGGGTGTTCGTTGCCGAGCACCCGCACCAGGCCACGCAGCGCGGCGAACGCGGGCATGCCCGCTTCGCCTTCGGTCACCGCGGCCGCGCCGGTGGTCGCCAGCAGCAGCCGGGGCGGCTTGCCGCTGTCCGCGCAGCGGCGGACCACCTCGCTGACCGTGAGGATCGCGCGTTCGGCCGCGGCCAGCGCGCCCGCCGGGTCGTTGTCGTCGTCCGGGAGCAGGACGACGACGGCTTCCGCCGACTCCGGCTCCGCGCCGATGCCGTAGTTGCGCAGCGCGATGCCGAGCGGGGAGAAGGTCTGGCCCAGCAAGGCGATCGACGCGAGCGGCTTGCCGTGCGGCGCGTCCACCGGCCGCCAGCGCGGGGTCAGCAGCGAGTCCGAGGTCTCGGTCTCGGGCAACTGGACGGCCGGGGCCTTCGAGCCGCAGGAGCAGCGCGGCTTCGGCACGGGCAGCCAGTGGCGCACATGCCGCCACGCGGTCGTCGGCAGGTCGGTGACCTGACCTGGCCGGGCGACCGGCGTGGTGGCGAGTTCCCAGGCCGCGAGCTGAGTGTGGAAGTGCGTGGTCTCGTCGTCGCACTGCTTGAGCGTCGAAAGGACCAGCGCTTCGGCGTGCCCGCGCGCGGCGAGGTTGTCGAGCAGAGCGTGCCGCAGCACGGGATGCGGGGAGACCTCGATGAACGCGCGATAGCCATCGGCGACGGCCGCTTCGACCGCGCCCGCGAACCGCACCGGCTGACGCAGGTTCGCCGCCCAGTAGCGGGCGTCGAAATCGGGGCGCCTGCGCGGATCGTCGAGCGCGGTCCCGTAGAACCGGATGCCCGCCTGACCGGCGGACAGCGCGCCGAGCCCTTCGATGAGCGTGCCGGTGACCCGGTCGACGATGGGGGAGTGCGCGGCGACGTCGAGGTTCACCAGCCTGGCGAGCAGGCCCCGTTCCTCCACAGTGGACACGATGCGCTTGACCTGCTCGGCGCGCCCGGCGATCACCGTCTGGCGTGGCGCCGACAGCACCGCGATGTCCACATCGGACACCCCGTCGACCAGCTCGGCCGCTTCTTCGGCGCCGAGTTCCAGCAGCGCCATCGCGCCGTCGCCCGCCAGCGAGGCGAGCAGGCGCGAGCGCAGCGCGACGATCTTCGCGCCGTCGGCCTCGCTGATCGCGCCCGCGACCACGGCGGCGGCGACCTCGCCGAACGAGTGGCCGATCACCGCGGCGGGGGTGACCCCGTGCGAGCGCCACAGTTCGGCCAGCGCGACCTGGATGCCGAACACGAGCGGCTGCACGTGGTCCATGGTCGCGGCCTCGGCGCCGGACTGAAGCTCCGCGCGCAACGAGAAGCCGCTTTCGGCGTGGATGAGCGGGTCGAGCCTGGCGACGGCCGCGGCGAACGCGGGTTCCTCGGTGAGCAGGCGCTTGCCCATGCCCGCCCACTGCGCGCCGTGCCCGGAGAAGACGAACACCGGCCCGTCACCGTCGAGCGGCCCGGTCGTGACGTGCTGCTCTCCCAAGGAAAGCCCGCGCAGTCCGCTGACCAGCTCATCGCGGGTCCGCGCGACGACCGCCGCGCGAGTCTTCCCGCCGAGCCTGCGCGCGAGCGTGTGCTCGACATCGGCCGGCTTCACGTCACGCGAGTCCACCCACGCGGCGAGGTTTCCGGCCGCTTCGCGGAGCCTGTCCTCGTTCGCCGCGCTCAGCAGGAACCGGCCGTGGCTCTCGGCGCGCGTCGGCTCGGGCGTCGGCACCTGCTCCAGGATCACGTGGGCGTTGGTGCCGCCGAACCCGAAGCCGGAAACGCCCGCGAGCGCGGGACGATCGTGCTCTGGCCACGGGCGCGCGGTGTCGGCGACGGCCAGGCGCAGCTCGTCGAAGGCGATGTGCGGGTTCGGGCCGTCGAAGTTCAGCGTGGCCGGGATTCGCTTGTGCTGCAACGCGAGCACGACCTTGATCAGGCCGGTGATGCCCGCCGCGGCTTCGAGGTGGCCGAGATTGCTCTTGACCGAACCGAGCAGCAACGGCTTGTCGGCGGGCCGCCCGGCGCCCAGTACCGCGCCGAGCGCGCCCGCCTCGATCGGGTCGCCGAGCAGCGTCCCGGTGCCGTGCGCCTCCACGTAGTCCACAGTGGAGGGATCGATGCCCGCGCGCCGGTACGCCGTGTGCAGCAAGGCCTGCTGTGCCTCGGGGTTGGGCGCGGTGAGGCCGTTGGACCGGCCGTCGGAGTTGGTGGCGGTGCCGCGGATGACGGCGAGCACGCGGTCACCGTCGGCACGCGCGTCGGAAAGCCGTTTGAGCACCACGATCCCGGCGCCCTCGGCGCGCGCGATGCCGTCGGCGCCCGCCGCGAACGGCTTGCACCGGCCGTCCTTGGCCAGAATGCCCATCTGGTCGAAGTTCGCGGTGACACCGGGGCCGAGCAGCAGGTTCGCGCCGCCGGCCAGCGCGGCGTCGCTCTCGCCGGAGCGCAGGCTCTGCACGGCGAGGTGCACCGAGGTCAGCGAGGACGAGCAGGCCGTGTCGACCGCCATGCTCGGTCCGCGCAGGTCCAGTGCGTACGAAAGCCGGTTGGCCGCGATCGCGAGCGCGGAGCCGGTGCCCGCCCAGGCGTCGACCTCGCCGACGTCCGCGAGTGACAGCGCGCTGTACTCGGTGCCGCTGACACCGACGAACACGCCGGTCCGGCTGCCGCCGAGCGAACGCGGCGCGATCCCGGCGTGCTCCAGCGCTTCCCAAGCGACCTCGAGGACCATGCGCTGCTGCGGGTCCATGCGGGCCGCCTCGCGCGGCGCGATGCCGAAGAACTCGGCGTCGAAACCGGCGATGTCGTCGAGGAAACCACCCCAGCGCGTGGTGTCCTCGGGAACGTTTTCGTAACCGTCCCAACGGTTTTGCGGCACCTCGGAGATCGCTTCGAGCCCCTCGGTGAGCAACCGCCAGAACTGCTCCGGCCCGTGGATCCCGCCGGGCAGGCGGCAGCCGAGGCCGACCACCGCGATCGGCTCGTCGGCGGTGACCGCGAGTTCGTCGCGCGGCGCCTCGGTCTCGCCGGTCAGCGCCTTGGCGAGCCGCTCGATCGTCGGGTGCTCCCAGATCAGCGTGGTCGGCAGCGTCACGTCGAGCATGTCCTCGAGTTCACCGGCCAGCTCGACGGCCCGGCGCGAGGACAGGCCGTACTCGCCGAACGGCCTGGCGGGGTCGACCTCGGCGAGGTCGAGGTCGCAGAGTTCCGCGAGCTGCTCGGTGAGCCAGCGCGCCAGTTCTTCGGTCGTCATGAGAAGAATCGGTCCTTCGTGGCGGCGCGGGCGATCTTGCCGCTGGAGGTGCGCAGCACCCCGCCCGGCGCGACGAGCTTGAAGCCCAGCAGCCGGACGTCGTGCGCGGCGGACACCGCGCGGCGGACGATCTTGGCCAGTTCGTCGTGGTCGGGCTCCGGCCCGGAGGTCCGGTCGAACTCGGCGACCACCGCGGCGCCCTCGACCCCGCGCTCGTCCTGCACCGCGAACGCGGCGACGCGGTCCTGGCGGATGGCCGGGTGCGCGTCCTGGACGGTCACCTCGATGTCCTGCGGGTAGTGGTTCTTCCCGTCGATGATGATCAGGTCCTTGATACGCCCGGTGATGTAGAGCAGGCCTTCGTGGAACAGGCCGAGGTCACCGGTGCGCAGCCAGGTCCGGTCGCGGTCGCCGTCGACCCGGCCGCCGAAGGTCTCCTCGCTGCGCTCGGGCTGTTGCCAGTACCCGGTGGCGACGTTGGGACCGTGCACCCAGATTTCGCCGACCTCCCCGCCGAGGCGGGTCTTCGAGGTCACCGGGTCGACGATGCGGACGAGCTGACCCTCCGGCCTGCCCGCCGCGACCAGCTCCAGCGAGCCCGGAGTGCCCGGAGCCACGACGACACCGCGGTCGCCGGAGAGGGCGGCGCGGTCGAACGCGGTGATCGTCGGGCCGTCCGCCCGTGTGTTGGTGACGTACACGGTGGCTTCGGCGAGCCCGTACGACGGGCGGTGCGCCTGCGGGGCCAGCCCCTGCGGGCCGAACGCGGCCTGGAAGGCGGCGATGCTGCTCGGCCGGATCGGCTCGCTGCCGTTCGCGATCGCGCGCACCCCGGAAAGGTCGAGCAGCAGGCGGTCGGCCTCTTTGATCTTGCGCGCGGCGTAGTCGAAAGCGAAATTCGGGGCGGCGGCGTAGGTGTTCGGGAATGCGGCGAGCTGCTTGAGCCAGCGCAGCGGTTTCATGACGAAGTTGAAAGGTGTCATGAATACCGAGCGGGCGCCCGAAAATACCGGCGCGCAGAGCAGTTGGAGCAATCCCATGTCATGGAAGAAGGGAATCCAGCCGGTGCACGTCCACGTATTGTCGACGCCGAATCCGCTCGTCATCTGATGACAGTTCGCGGAAATGGCGCGATGCGTGATCACCGCGCCCGCAGGCGCCCTCGTGGAGCCCGACGTGTACTGAAGGTACGCCGGTGCGTCGAGCTCGAGCGCGGGGGGTTCGAAACCGGCGCCGGCCTCGTCGGCGATCTCGTCGACCGCGAGGATCTGCTTCGGCATCGGGACCGGGCTCACCTCGGCGAGCTCGCGCACGGCGGGCAGCGCGCTCTTCGCGGTCAGCCAGATGTCCGGCGCGCAGTCGTCCAAGGCGCCGACCAGGCGTTCTCCGTGCTGGCTCACCTCGGGCGCGAACAGCGGCACGGCGATGGTGCCCGCGTGCAGCGCGCCGAGGAAACCGACGACGTAGGTGAGGTCCTGAGGTGCGAGGATCGCCACGCGCGCGCCGGGCGCGGTGATCTTGGTCAGCTCGGCAGCGACCGCACGCACCTTGGTGGCGAGCTCGGCCCAGCTGAGGGTGACTTCGGTGCCTTCGCGATCGGCGGAGAAGTCGAGGAAGGTGAAGGCGGGGTCTCGCGACTCCGCGCGGTCGAACAGATAGCCGGTCAATGGCCGCACCGAGGGGACCAGGCCGTCCGTCGGTTCGGGGTACCGGCGCTCAGCCGAAGACATGCGCACTCTCCCACGGTAGGAAGTAATTCCGGGCGGCTCATCACCGGCAGACTTTCGCGCGTCACCCTTTGTATCGGGCGTCCGTTATCGGCAGAATTGATTCGACGCAGGCGTGGTGCGGGGGAACACCAGTGCAGGCGGAATCACGCAGTCGGGGTGATAAGTGGGGATGACGCTAGCCAGGCCTCGCACTGAATGCAAGTCACTGAGAAAGCTCTCCCCGACCGGGTGACAACCGTATTCGCACCGAGGTGACTCTCAGCGATAATTCCAGGTCGCTCTGAAAGGAATTCGTTTCTAAAGAGTGAGAGCCGGGGGTGCCGGGTGACCGCTTTCCGTGTGCGTTCATAGTGAAAGAGATGGAAACCACAAGCAGGCGCTGGTGGACTCTGACCGCCGGCGTGCTGGGTGGTGCGATGGTCGGCCTCGACGGCACGGCGACCACGATCGCCGCCCCCTATATCTCCGCTTCGGCAGGCGCGACCCTCGGCCAGCTGGAACTCATCGCGAACGCCTACCTGGTCGCGCTGGCACTCGGGCTGCTGCCCGCCGGCAGGCTCGCCGACCGGATCGGCCGCCGCCGCACCTTCGTCATCGGCGTACTCGGCTTCGGCGCCGCGTCACTGGGCATCGCCCTGTCCGACGGCGTCTGGTCACTCGTCGTCTTCCGCGTGCTCCAAGGCCTCGCGGGCGCGTTGCTGCAGCCCGCGGCCTTGGCGCTGGTCCGCGCCGCGTTCCCCGCGGACAAGCTCGGCCTCCCCTTGGGCATCTGGGGCGGCGCCAACGCGTTGGCCATCGGCCTCGGCCCGGTCCTCGCGGGCGTCGTCGTCCAGGGTTTCGGCTGGCAGGCGGTGTTCGCGGTCAACGTCCCGGTCGCGCTGATCACGGTCGCGCTGGCCTGGGCCTTCGTCTCGGAGTCCCGCGGCGTCCCCGGATCCGGCGGTGTCCGCCGCTTGCTCGCTTCCCGGGCGGTGTCCGTCGGGACGATCTTGGTCGGCGTCAGCTCGTTCGGCGTCTTCGGGCTGTTGTTCCTGCTCACGCTCTATCTCCAGAACGTGCGCGGCCTGTCCCCGGTGACCGCGGGCGCGTGGATGCTCGGCCCGACCTGCGTGGTAGTGCTCTCTGCCCCGATCGGCGGCCTCCTCGCCCAGCGCTTCGGCCCCCGCTGGCCGGTCAGCGCCGGTCTCGTGCTGGTCGCGTGCGGCCTCATCGGCCTGTCATTCCTCGACACCCGATCGAGTTTCGCGGCCGTGTTGTCGTCCGGCGCCTTGGCGGGCTTCGGCACCGGACTGTGCGTGATCGCCGCGACCGAAGCCATCATGGGCGCCTGCCCGGACTCCGCGACCGGCTCCGCCTCGGCGTTGCAGCAGGTCGCCTCTCAGGCCGGGGGCGTGCTCGGCATCGTCGCGACCGGCGCGATCCTGACCTGGCAGGTCAGCGCGACGCTCCCGGAGCGCGTCGCCCGGATCGCGCTGTCCTATCGCGACCAGACCGCTCTGCTCGCTTCCCCCGACGCGGTTTCCCAAGGCTTCGCCCCGCGCGTTTCGGCGGCCGCCCGCGCGACGGCGCACCTGACCTTCGTCGACGCGATGTCCACGGCCCTGCTGCTAGCGGCGCTTGTCGCCGCGCTCGGCGCTGTGCTCGCGCTCCTTCTGCCTCGCCCGGCCGTGGTGCCTGAGACTCCTGGTCTCGTAAGCGTCTAGGGGTCGTGAGTGTTTTGGCCGGTTAGAACCGGCCGTACCACTCACGACTCCGCAGGGGCCCGGCAAAGTCGCCCTCCCGGGTCGGCTGAAGGGATGAACGCCACGTTCACAACGCTGAGCGACGCAAGCGCCCCGTTCATGCCGTCCAACCCACTGCAAAATGTGCGCAAAGCGACAACGCGGCACAAAAATCGCCAACGTGGCTCCTTTGTGGACAGTCAGGGTGTCCGACATGGGAGTCACGACCCTTTCAGCGTCGGGCGAGTTTGCTGGGCCACCACAGCACTTTGCCGAGGTCGACCGCCAGTGCGGGGACCAGGAGCGAGCGCACGACGAAGGTGTCCAGCAGGACCCCGAAGGCGACCAGGAACGCGACCTGAGCCAAGAACAGGATCGGGATCACCGACAGGGCAGCGAAGGTCGCCGCGAGCACGATGCCCGCCGAAGTGATCACGCCGCCGGTGACCGTCAGCGCGTTCAAAGTGCCGCGTTCCGTCCCCAGGCGCAGCGCTTCCTCACGGGCGCGGGTCATCAGGAAGATGTTGTAGTCGATACCCAAGGCGACGAGGAACACGAAGGCGTACAACGGGATCGCCGGATCGGCGCCGGGGAAGCCGAGCAGGTCGTTGAACACCCACGCTCCGACGCCCAGTGTCGCGCCGAACGACAGGACGACCGTCGCCATCAGCAGCAACGGGATCACGAGTGCGCGCAAGAGCAGTGCCAGCACGAGGAAGATCACCAGCAGGACGATCGGGATGATCGTGTTGCGGTCGTGGGTGGCCGCGGTGACCATGTCCTGCTGCTGAGCGGTGGCGCCGCCGACTTTCGTGCCGGGGATCGTGTGGACGAGCGAGCGCAGGCGGTGGACGACCGTGTCGGCGGCGGGGGAGTCGGCAGGGGCGCGGAGGGTCGCCGTGATTTCGGCCATTCCGTCCACCACCTTCAAGCCGGCGGAAACGTTGCGGGGGTCGGCCGGGGTCGGGGTCAGGTCGACGATGCCCGGCTCGTTCTTGAGCGCGGCGAGGACGAGGCCTGCGTTTTCCGCGCGGCACATGATGACCGCGGGGCTGCCGGTGCCGCCGGGGAAGTGCGCGCTCAGTACGTTTTGGCCGGTCACGGCGTCGACGTCGGTCAGGAACAGATCTTGCTGGGAGGTGCCGTGCGCCTTCAGTGACGGGACGAAGGCGACGCCGACGAGGAGCACGAGCGCGGTGAGCGCCCACGTCCAGCGCGGCCGTTTCTGGACCAGTGAAGCGATCTTGTCGAAGATGCCACGGGTGATCAGGCGGTGCTTGCGCGGATAGGGGTGCGACGGCCAGAAAGCCGCGCGGCCGACCAGCGCCAGCACCGCGGGCAGGAAGGTCAGCGAGGACAGCAACGCGCCCGCGATGCCGATCGCCGCGACCGGGCCGAGGCTGCGGTTCGAGGTGAGTTCGCTGGCCAGCATGCACAACATGCCCAGGATGACCGTGCCGCCGGACGCCGCGATCGGCTCGAACGACGAACGCCAGGCGATGCGCATCGCGGTCGGTGCGTGCGTCGTGCGCAGCAGCTCTTCGCGGTAGCGCGAGACCAGGAGCAGCGCGTAGTCCGTCGCCGCGCCGAAGACCAAGATCAGCAGGATCCCTTGTGACTGCCCGTTCAAGGTCAGCACGCCCGCCTTCGCGAGCGCGTAGATGACCGCCGACGAAGACGCGAGCGCCAGCCCGGCCGAGATCAGCACGAACAACGGCAGCAACGGGCTGCGGTAGACGATGATCAGGATCAACGCCACCAGCACCGCCGTGATCAGCAGCAACACTCCGTCGATGCCGCCGAACACCTCGGCCAGGTCGGCGTTGTAGCCACCGGGGCCGGTCGCCAGCGCGCGCAAGCCGTCCGGCAGGCCGGTCGACGCGACGAGCCGGAGTTCCTTGACCACCGCGCCCGCCCGGTAGGGATCTTCGCCGGACACCGGCAGCAGCACCTGGGCCGCGCGGCCGTCGACGGAGAAGATCGGGGGCGAGCCGGTGCCGTCGAGCCCTCGCAGGCCGGACAGTTCGGCGGCCTTCTCGGCGATGGTGACCTGGTCGATCGTGGTCAGGCCGGTCGCGCGCTCGAACACCACGACCGTGACGAGCAGGCGCCGCTGGGCGAACTTCTCCTGCAGTTCCTGCACGGCCGTCGACTCGGCGCCCGCGGGCAGGAAGGAACTCGGGTCGTTGCTCTGGATCTCGGTCAGTTTGCCTGGGAAGGGTCCGGTCGCGCCGCCGAGCACCAGCCAGCACACGAGCAGCACCGCGGGCAACAGCCAGTTGCGCGGGCGGCGGGGTGACGGTGGCGGGGTCCGGGGTTCGAGCAGGAGCGTTCCCGAGAAGGTTCCGCTCAGGAGGGTCATAGCGGTTCGACCCTCTCACAAAGCCCCTCGACTACTCGCTCACTCGATAGGCTGATTCTGCGCCTGGATCACCGGAAACACTTCACCCACGAGCGTGACCAGAGATTTGCTCAGCAAGGTGTGCACCTGCTCGCGGGTGAGCGAGCCGCGCACCAGCCATTCCCGGCCTGCCGCTTTCACCATCCCGCCGAACGCGCGGACGAGCGCGTTCAGTTCCGGGCCGTGCTCGCTCTCGCGGGAGAGACCGACGGCTTCGAGCACGCGGTCGGCCGACTCCCTGTCCGCTTCTTCGAGGATCTCCTCGATCTCGAGATCACGGCCGATGCCCTCCGGGGCGATCGCCGCGAGCCAGGTGCGCTCCTGCTTCGTCACCATGTCGAGGAACCAGTCGATGGCGACGTCCGCGCGAAGCTCCAGCGGCCCTTCAGGGAGGATCTCGACGGCCATTCTCGGCACGACCAGCGCACGCCGGATCACCGCGAGGTACAGCTCTCGTTTGGTGCCAAAGTAGTGGTTGATGAGACCGCGGGCAACCCCCGCCTCGGCCGCAATGTCCGATGTGGACACATCGGAATAGGGGCGCTGCCCGAACAGCTGCACGGCGCAGGTGAAGATTTGCTCCTTTCGCTCATCCGGTTCCAGTCGGCGCCATCTCGGTGGGGGCTCGCTGCTCATGCGTTTATTTTCGCATGATTCACTCACTCAGGCAGATTAATCGGGGAAATGTCGTCGAAAATATCTCCGGGTCCCGGGTTGGCCTGGTCGCTGGTGCCACCGAAATGCCGGACGACACCCCACACCGCGTTCAGCGCGGTCTGGACCGCGCCCTCCGCCCAGCCCGCCGTCCACGAGACGTCGTCGCCCGCGATGAACAGCCCCCGGTAGCGCGGTTCCAGCCTGTCCTGCATGAAGTGCGTGAACAAGCGGCGCTGGTAGCGGTAGTGCCCCGGCAGGTTCGCCTTGAAGGCGCCCATGAAGTTCGGCTCCGCTTCCCATGACACGGTGACCGGGTCGCCGATGATGTGCCGTCGAACATCCACGGTCGGATATATCTCACGCAGCGACTGCAGCATCACCTCCACGCGCTCGGAAACCGAGAGCGGGAGCCATTTCAGCGAATCGTCGGCCCAGGTGTAGGACAGGCAGATAACCGCTGGTGAAGCCGGGTCGTCGCCGAGTAGATAGGTGCCGCGCGGCATCCGGTCGGTGAGCGTCATGCTCATCACGTCGCGCCCGGTCTCCGGATCTTTGTCCAGCCAGAACGGACGGTCGACAGGGACGAAAACCTTCGACGAGGCCATGTAGTGCGTTCGCTCGATCGCCGTCCAATGATCGATCGGAAACAGTGATTCGTCGCAGGAGATGGTCGAAAGCAACATCCAGCTTTGCGCGGTGAACACGGCTGCTGGGTAAGTCCTGATGCTGCCGTTGGTATCGGTGACGGTGATGTTGTTGGGGGCGGTGCGATGCAGGTGGGCGACGCCTGGCAGCGGTTTCCCCCCTTCGTGCAACGACTTCAGGCTGGTGCCGGACGGCCAGTGCGTCATTTGTGCGGGTTCGCGTTCCCACAAGCGCAACGGCAGCTGGCGGCTGCCGCCGACGATGCTGCGGTGCTCGTCGTCCGCACCGGTATAGACCACGCGCAGGATTTCGAGAATCGAGTTCGGGAAGTCGGTGTCCCAGCCGCCGGTACCGAACCCGACCTGCCCGAAGATCTCGCGGTCGCGGAAGGAGGCGAACGCGGGAGAGTCGCACAGGAACCCGTAGAACGTCTGATTGTCCAGTTTTTCGACCAGCCCGTCCCAGATCCGTTTGATGGTCTTGACGTCGCGCTCACGGATGGCAGTCTGCATCTCGGTGAACTCGACTTGTTCTTCTAACGTGCGCTGCCACGCCTGCGCAACATCGGAGAAGACTTCGGGTAGGTCGTCTTGTGTCGTCGCGTAGTGGCTCTGGCCCTTGAGGTCCACCACCGTGCTCGGGGTACAGGGCGCGAGCGGGTTCGGGAACGGTGTGGTCTCGAGGCCGACCTTGTCGATGTAGTGGAACAAAGCCGTCGATGACGGCGGGAAGCGCATCGCCCCCATCTCCGCGGTGACCCCCGACGGCGCGCCGGGGAAGCCGACCGTGCGCAGCCGTCCGCCGATCTCGTCGATCTCGTAGACCACGGGGCGCAGCCCCAGTTTCATCAGCTCGTACGCGGTCACGATGCCGGACAGCCCGCCGCCGATCACGGCGACCTCGGTGCCGTGTTTCTCCGGCGGCACCGAGCCGAGGCCTGCCGGGTGCGCGAGGTAGTCGTCGTAGGCGAAGGGGAAGTCGGGGCCGAACATGGTGATCGGCTTGCCTGCCGGCTCATCCGTGTGGATCGCGGTGGGAACGGCGGACGTCATGATGTGGTTCCTTTGTTCAGTAACGGGTACAGCTCTGGCCTGCGATCGGCCAGGTGGGTGTTCTCGGTACGGGAGTGCCGCAGCGTGGCGCGGTCGACGGTCGCGATGAGCAGCTCCTCGCCGCCGCCCGCCTTGGCGAGCACGTCGCCGGTCGGCGACACGACGGAGCTGCGTCCGCAGTAGTCGAGCTCCGCTTCCACATCGCACCGGTTCGCGTAGGCGACGTAAAGCTGGCTCTCGTAGGCGCGCGACCGCACGACCGTGTCGGCGACCAGCTCGTACGGGCTCATCAGCGCGGTGGGCACGATGAGTAGTTCCGTGCCCGCGAGCGCGTGCGCCCGCACGAGCTCGGGGAATTCGACGTCGTAGCAGATCAGGAAACCGACGGTGAGGCCGCCGAATTCCGTTTGCACGACCGCCTCGTCGCCGGGGGTGAACCAGTTCTTGTCCAGTTCCCCGAAAAGGTGAGTTTTCCGGTAATTGGCAATTCGTGTGCCTTGTGCGTCAATCAGCTGAACACTGTTGAATACTTTCTCACCGACGCGCTCGGGATAGCCGTACGCGATGGCGACGCCGGTGCCGTTCGCGATCTTGGCGACCCGCTCCGCGGTGGGGCCGTCAGCCGGTTCGGCGCGCTCGTGCACCGCCGCGCCGATGTTGTAGCCGGTGGTGATCATCTCGGCGCAGATGAGCAGGTCGGCTCCCGCGCCGGCGGCCTTGAAGCCGGCTTCGGTGAGCGCCGAGTAGGGGCCTTGCTGGACTGCGATGATCACGTACGCCTCGCCAATTCTGATTTTCGGATGCCGTAGCCGAAGTACAGGCCCAGACCGAGCAGCATCCAGCCGCCGAACACGATCCAGGTCTCCACGTCGAGACTGAACATCATGTAGAGGCAGCACGCGACCCCGAGCAGCGGCGTCACCGGCGAGAACGGCACCCGGAACGAGCGCTGCTGGTCGGGACGGCGGCGGCGCAGCAGGATCACCGCGACATTGACCAGTCCGAACGCGAACAGCGTGCCGATGCTGGTGGCGTCGGCCAGCTTGCCGAGCGGGATGAACGCGGCGAGCAGCGCGACGAACACGGACACGACCAGCGTGTTGATCTTCGGTGTGCCGCTCTTGGGATCCACTTTGGACATGAACTTCGGGACCAGCCCGTCCCGCGACATGGCGAACAGGATGCGGGTCTGCCCATAGAGGACGGTGAGCACGACGCTCGAGATCGCCACGATGGCGCCGATCGCGAGCAGGATCGACCAGAGCTTGTTGTCCACGATGCTCGTGAGCACCTGGGACAGCGCGGCCTCGTTCGAGTCGAATTTCTGCCAGGGGAACGCGCCGACCGCGGCGACCGCGACCAGGCAGTAGAGCAGCGTGACGATGCCCAGCGACAGCAGGATCGCGCGCGGCAGGTCCTTCTGCGGGTTCTTCGCCTCCTCGCCTGCGGTCGACGCGGCGTCGAAGCCGATGTAGGAGAAGAACAGCTTCGCGCCGCCCGCGCTCATCCCGGCCAGGCCGAGCGGCAGGAACGGCTTGAAGTTGCCCGCCTTGACCGCGGTGAAGGCGATCGCGCAGAACAGCACCAGCGTCGCGACCTTGACGACCACCATGACGAAGTTCGCGCGTGCGCTCTCCTTGGCGCCGCCGAGCAGCAGGAACATCGCGAGCAGCACGACCGCGATCGCGGGCAGGTTGACGATCCCGCCCGCGTCACCCGGTGGCTGGCTGAGCGCGTCCGGGATGCCGAAGCCGAACAGCAGGTTCAGCAGCTCGTTGAGGTACTGGCCCCAGCCGACCGCGACCGAGGCGACCGACACGCCGTACTCCAGCACCAGGCACCACCCGCAGATCCAGGCGATCAGCTCGCCGAGCGTGGCGTAGGTATAGGAGTAGGAGGAGCCGGAGAGCGGGATCATGCCCGCCAGTTCGGCGTAGGAGAGTGCCGAGAACAACGCGGTGATGCCCGCGAGGATGAACGAGACCACCACGGCGGGGCCCGCGACGGGCACCGCCTGGCCGAGCACGACGAAGATGCCACTGCCGAGTGTCGCGCCGATGCTCAGTGTGGTCAGCTGGCCCAGGCCCAGCGACCGCTTGAGGTGGCCGCCTTCGCCTTCGCCACCGTGTGCCACCAGGTCCTCGACCGATTTGCGCCGGAACAGCACTGCCCTGGTCGCGCTGGGCCCGGTTCGCTGATTCACGCTGAAGTCCTCCTCGTCGAGGTGTGTATCGCGTCAACGGTATCGGTCGTTCTTGGACGCGAAAACACCGATCGCTTGCGAAGAGGAAGATCAATGCGGTGATCTGTTGCAGTAACGCTGAATATCGTGGCGATTCGTTTCTCCACCTCTTCGCCCTGCCGATGGACCGTTCGGCTCGACCTTGGCCGCGCCGGCCGGCCTCGGCAACCCGGCGGTCCGGAAGGCTCAGGCAAAGTGTCAGCTAACTTTCGGTATACCTTCCGCTGGCGTACGACCGTCTAGGGTCACCGACAGACCCGGCCGGCGCGGATGATCCCCCCTAGTCCCCGCCCGCCGGGTCTTCCCCTGGGAGAAGCAGGGTGAATGTCGGCGGTTCAGGCCGGGTGAGCCGGAGCCTGCCACCCTCGGCCTCGGCCAGGCTGCGGGCCAGCGCCAGCCCGATCCCGTGACCCTCCGCAGTGGTGTGCGCGATGGCGAACAGGTCCACCTCACCGTCGATGCCCGGGCCCTCGTCGCTGACGTCGACCGCGATCGCGTCGCCCGCCTCCCGGACCGTGACGGTCACCGTCCCGCTGCCGTGGATCACCGCGTTGTCCACCAGCACGCCGAGCACCTGGCGCACCGCGGCGGCGGACGCGCGGGGCGGCCAGGTGTCGGAGGTGACGATGCGCAGGCCGCGTCCGTTGAGCAGTTCCTCCCAGCCTGGACGGAGCTGGGCGAGCAGCGCGTGGAGGTCGAGCGGAGTTTTCGGCTTGCGGGACTGGCGGGACAACGCGATCAGGTCGTCGATGGTCCGTTCGAGCCGGTCCGCCGACGAAATACCCGCCGCGATGGCATGCCTCGGGTCCAGCTCGGGCGTTTCCAGCGCGGCTTCGAGCTGCAGGCGGAGGCCGGTCAGCGGAGTGCGCAGCTGATGCGAGGCATTGGCGGCGAAGGCCTGTTCCCGCTCCAGGGTTTCGCGGATCCGCTCGGCGGTGGTGTCGAGCGTCTCGGCGACCCGATCGGTCTCCGGCAACCCGGCCCGGCGCGCGCGGACGGTGAAGTCGCCCTCGCCGAGTCGCTCGGCCGCGGCCGACAGCTCTTCCAGCGGCCTCGCGAGCCGCGCGGCGAGCCTCCTGGCGACCAGCCAAGTGGTGGCGATCGCGACGATGGCGAGGCCGAGCATCCCGAGCCAGGTCACCGCGACATGGCGGTAGAGCTGGCTCTGCGGGATCGCCGCGCGGACCATCCCGCTCAGCTCCTCGCCGTTGACCACGGGAACGGCCACCACGAGCTGGTCGCCGTCGTCACCGCTCGCCCAGTCGGAGCCCTTGGCCTTCATCACCACGTCGTCAGCCTTTTTCGGGCCGTCGCCGATGAGCAGCGTGCCGTCCGGCGTGTAGACGCCGACCAGCGCCTCCGCTTCCTCGGCGTCAGGGTGCGGAAGCCGGGTCGGCGGAATGCCCTCCACGAGATCGGGCGCCACGGCCACCATGACCGCGTCGGCGGCGCGTTCCAGCTCGGAGTACTCGCTGGCCCGGTAGAACTTGACCACGCCGAACGCCAGCGGCAGCCCGAAGAGGAAGATCGCCAGCATCGCCGCCGTCACGGCCAGCGTGACGATCCTTCTCCGCATGGCTAGACGCTCGGTCGTTCGAGCCGGTACCCGTGCCCGCGCAGCGTCGAGATGCGCGGCGCCTCCTCGGGCGTCTCCGCCGATTCGGTGAGCTTGCGCCGCAGCGCGGCGATGTGCACGTCGAGCGTCTTGGTCGAGCCGTACCAGTGCTCGTCCCACACCTCGCTCATCAGCGTGTCCCTGCTGACCGCCACGCCCGGCTCCTCCGCGAGCCTCGCCAGCAGGTCGAACTCCTTGGCCCGCAAGCTGATCTCCCGCCCATCGAGACACACCCGCCTGCCGGCGGTGTCGACGGTCAGCCGCCCGACCTCGATCGGCGGCTTGCTCGGGGTGTGCGTCGTCCCCCGCCGCAGGTGCGCCCGCACCCGCGCGAGCAGCTCACCCAGCCGCACCGGCTTGGTGAGGTAGTCGTCGGCGCCCGCCTCGAGCCCGACGACGACATCCATCTCGTCCTGCCTCGCGGTCAGGATCACCAGCACGGTCGACGGCAGCGCCGCCCGCAGCCTCCGGCACACCTCGACCCCGTCCAGGTCGGGCAGCCCGAGGTCGAGCAGCACGAGGTCGAACTCCCCGTGCTCGGCCTCGATGAGCGCGCCGCGGCCGGTCCGTTGCCACGAGATCTGGTAGCCGTGCAACCGGAGGCTGGAGTCCAGCACCGAACCGATCGTCTCGTCGTCTTCCACCACCAGCAGCCTCGACATGCCCGCAGCGTAGTCAACGACCCGGCGGTTGGCCGATCAACCGGTGAGACAGCTCACCCCGGTGGGTTCGGCCAGGATTGAAACTGTCCTAAAAGGACGCCGATGGGCTTGGGGTTCGGCGCTTTCCGAAGTCGGATCGGGTGGCGTGGGGATGATGGGATCGCTGCCGGGTGGCCAGCGGCGGGCCGGGTGTTGGTGACGGGCTTGGGGAGATAGGCGGTGAATTCCTGGCGGGCCTGTGTGCTCGCCTCGGGCTTCGGCGCCGTGCACGAAACGCGGACACGCGTGCAGGAGGTGCGGACACGCCGACGGACTTTCGTGATCCCGGACGTGTCCGCGTTCTGTGTACGCGTGTCCGCCCGCTGTGTACGCATGTCCGCGTCTCCTGCACGGTAGCCAGATCGTGTCCACAAAGGACACCTTGTCGACGAGTTGTTCGATGAGGTGACTAGCCGGCGGTGACCTCGGTGAACTGCACCGGCAGCGTGGGAGCACCGGTGCCATCCGGGCTCTGGGCGGCACTGGCGGGGTCGATCCCGGCCTTGGCGACCTTGTCGAGCACGGTCAGGCCTTCGTCGGAGATGCTGCCGAAGACGGTGTAGTTCGGCGGGAGCGGGGCTTCGCCGAAGACCATGAAGAACTGGCTGCCATTGGTGCCGGGCCCGGCGTTGGCCATGGCGAGAATGCCGCGGCCGTACTGGAGCTCCGGGAAGACCTCGTCGTCGAACTTGTAGCCGGGCCCGCCGGTGCCTTTGCCTGTCGGGTCGCCGCACTGCAGCATTTGCAAGCCCTCGACCGAGAGGCGGTGACAGGAGGTGCCGGTGTAGAAGCCCTGCTTGGCCAGGCTGACGAAACTGGCGACCGTGCAGGGTGCGAGCGCGCGATCGAGGTCCAGCCCGATCGTGCCCGCGCCGGTTTTGAGGGTGACGGTCGCCTTGCCGGACGCGGGCACACTGCCGTCCGCTGGCTTGGTGGCGGCCTTCGAGGCGGGCCTGTCGGGGGTGGCCGTGTACTCGCAGCCGCTCGGGTCGGGCAGCGGAGCCGGGCGCTTCGGCAGCGGCGTCCGTGAGCCGCCGACCTGGACCGGCGCACTCGTGGGCGTCGCCGAGGTGCTTGTCGCCACGACGCGGTCGCCCGCCAGTGCGTCCTTGTCGGCGCTGAGGTAGTGCATGGCCACCGCGATACCCGTCCCGGCCAGCGCCAGCACGCCCACGACCGCGATGGTGATCCAGAGCCATGGCGTCTTCGTGCGCGGGGGCGGCCCGCCTTGACCTGGGAAGGGTGGTGGCTGAGGCGGGTATGTCATGGCGTGGATCTTAGGGTGCCGCACGTTCCGTGACGGGAAGAACAGAGCACTTCGGCCCTGCCCGGCCTGAGGACTAGGACCTCAGTTCGCGACGGACGGTTACAGCGCGGGCCTGGGCGTCGACCTCGTGGGTGACGGTGAACGGCGACGGCAGAGGCGGGGACATGAAGAAGGTCGTACTGGGCATCACGGTTTCGCTGGCCGCGCTCGCGGGCTGTACTTCGACGACGCCGGGCGCACCGGTGGTGGTGCCGGTCGCGACGGTCGTGCCGCAGTCGACCGTGACGGCTCCGCCCGCCGTCGTGATCCAGCCGCCGGTGACCGTGGTGCAGCAGCAACAGCAGACCACGACCGTGCGGGCGCCGGAGAAGACTTTGACGCCCTGCCAACGAATGGGCGCAGAAGGGTACTCGTACAGCTACGCGTACAACGCCTGGGTGCGGGCAGGTTATCCGGTGAGCTGGAACGCCGACCATGACGGCATTCCTTGCGAGCAGACCTACGGCGAACGCTGAGCGATAAGGACTTCGACGCCGTCGAGGATGCGGGCGAGGCCGAAGGTGTAGTCGAACTCGCGCTCGGCCTTGTCCTTGCTGGACGCGTAGTCGAAGGCGCCGGCGTCGACCGCGGCGCGCAGTGCGGGGAAGCGCTCGGCTTCGACGAGGTCGCCGAGCAGAGTGCTGTAGGGCACCCGGGCGGCCGGGCCGGTGGGGCCGCGCTCGGCGGTGAAACGCGCGGTGGTGTGCAAATAGCTTGCGAGCAACAAAACGACGCCCACTTTGTCGCGTTCGCTGAGGTGGGTTTCGCCGAGCATGCCGAGTGCGCGATCCGTCCAGGTCAGTTGATTGGGCGTCACCGGGGGACCGGTGATCGGGATATGCACAATCCAGGGATGCGCGCGGAGCAATTCCCATTGTGCTTGACACCAGGAACGCAGACCGGCCCGCCAGTCGCCGTGCCGCTCGCTGAGCTCGGGCGGGACGGCCGCGACCCAGTCCAGCATGAGCAGGAGAAGGTCGTCCTTGCTCTTGACGTGCCGGTACAGCGACATGGCCGTGAAACCCAGTCGCTCAGCGATTTTCGCCATCGAGACGGCGTCGAGCCCGTCGGCGTCGGCCAGCTCGACCGCCGTTCGCACGATATGCGAGACACTTAGCCCCTGCTTGGGTTCCGGCGGGTCCGTTTGGTCCCAAAGCATGTCGAGTCCACTGGGCGGAATGTTGTGGTTCATCGCACTCACATTCGCTGGTTCGGCGGGTCTGGACTGCTAGTTTATGGCATATACTCGATATATGACACACACGGCTCTGATTGTTGGCGGCGGCATCGCGGGCCCGCTGAGCGCGATCGCCTTGCGCGAAGCGGGAATCGACTCGGTCATCTATGAGGCCTACGAAAAGACGGCGGACGGCGTCGGCGCTTTCCTGACGCTCGCGGTGAACGCGCTCGACGCGCTGCGTGTGCTCGACCTCGACGGCGTCGTCCGGAAGCTGGGTTTCGACACGCCACGCATATCGATCATCAGCGGTTCGGGGAAGACGCTCGGCGAGCTGCCTTACGGCGGCGCCCGCGCGGACGGCTCCGCGAGTCAGACCATGAGACGGGCGGACCTCTATGCCGCGCTGCGGGAGGAGGCGATCCGGCGTGGCGTGCGCATCGAGTACGGCAAGCGCCTCATCGACGCAGAGAAGACCGAGAGCGGCGTGCTCGCCCGGTTCGCCGACGGCACGACGGCCGAGGGCGACCTGCTGATCGGTGCGGACGGCCTGCGCTCGCGCACCCGCGAGATCATCGACCCGCAGGCGCCGAGCGCCCGCTACGTCGGCCTGCTCAACATCGGCGGCTACGCCAAGAACGTCAAGTTCGACCTCGAACCGGGCGTGATGAACTCGATCTTCGGCCGCAGCTGCTTCTTCGCCTGCATGCAGAGCCCGACCGGCGAGGTCTGGTGGGTGGCCAACCCGGCGCGTCCGGTCGAGCCGACCGCCGAGGAGCTGGCCGCGATCAGCACCGAGCGGTGGCGCGGTGAGCTGATGGAGATGTTCGCCGGAGACCGCGGCCCCGCGCTCGAGGTCGTCAAGGCGACCGACGAGTTTTTCGCAGGCTGGAACACCTATGACTTCCCGTCCGTCCCGAAGTGGCACAACGGCCGGATGGTCATCATCGGCGACGCGGCGCACGCCACCTCCCCGTCGAGCGGCCAGGGCGCGGCGATGGCGATCGAAGACACCGTCGTGCTCGCGAAGTGTTTGCGCGACAACGGCGACATCGCCGCGGCACTGACCAAGTACGAGTCGCTGCGCCGCGAGCGCGTCGAGGCCGTCGTCGAGCTCGGCAAGAAGAACGGCGACTGGAAGGCCGCCGGTCCGCTCGCCCGCATCGTGCGCGATCCGATCATGCGCGTGATGCTCAAGCGAGCGGCCCGCGGCGGCAACGAGAGCCTGAGGTGGCTCTACGAGAACAAAATCGAATGGAACGAGCCCAGCAAGGTCTAAGCCACGTGGTCCCGATACGACGTGATGACCTCCGCCAGCACCTCGTTGCCCGGTCGTTTCCACAGCTCGGTGTTGAACACCTCGACCTCGATCGGGCCGGTGTACCCGGCCGCTTCGACGCAGGCGCGCAGGTGGCGATGATCGATGGGGCCGTCGCCAGGCAGCGCGCGGCCCATCAACGGGTCGGTCAGCGGCCACATCTGGTCGCAGACATGGAAACCGAGAATCCGGCCTGACGCCTTCGCGATCGTTTCCTCGATGCGCGGATCCCACCAGACGTGGAACTCGTCGACGATGACGCCGACCGTGTCCGCCGGATGCTCCTCCGCGACGGCGAGTGCCTGGTCCAATGTGGACAGCACGGACCGTTCGGCGCATTGGATGGGGTGCAACGGTTCCAGGCCGAGCCGGACACCCCGTTCCCGCGCGTACGGGGCCAGCTCGCCGACCGCGTCGGCCACGCGCTGGCGCGAAAGCCCGAGATCGTTCTCCGCGATGCCGCCCACCACCAGCACCAGCACATCGGTGCCGAGCTGGGCGGCCTCGTCGATGGCCTCGCGGGTCTGCGCGATGCCGTCGACAGGGGAGCCGTCCGGGTTCACCCCGGTGAAGAAACCACCACGGCACAAGGAGGAGACGCGCAGGCCGTGTTCGGCGACCAGCCGCGCGGTCTCCGCGACGCCGGTCTCCGCGACCTTGTCACGCCACAGTCCGATCCAGCCGACACCCGCTTCCGCGCAGCCCTTGACGGCTTCGGGCACCGACCAGGTCTTGGTCGTGATCTGGTTGAGGCTCAGGCGATCCATCACCACACTCCGGCGGTTTCGAGCAGCGGGCGCATGCGGCGCACCGCGAGCTCGGGGTCGGTGAGCACGCCCGCCTCGTCGGCGAGCCGGAGCACGGTGGCCAGGTGCGTGATCGAGCGCGCCGACTCCAGGCCGCCGAGCATGCGGAAATGGTTCTGGTGCCCGTTGAGGTAGGCCAGGAACACCACGCCGGTCTTGTAGAACTGCGTCGGCGCGCGGAAGATCTGCCGCGCCAGCGGCACGGTCGGGTCGAGCAGTGCGCGGAAACCGGCCGTGTCACCGGCGTCCAGGCGGTCGAACGCGGCACCGGCGACCGGGGCGATCGGGTCGAAGATGCCGAGCAACGCCTCGCTGTGGCCCTGGTCGTCGCCCGCGATCAGCTCGGGGTAGTTGAAGTCGTCGCCGGTGTAGCAGGCGACGCCCGGCGGCAGCGCGCGCCGGAACGCGGTCTCGATTTCCGCGTCCAGCACGGAAACCTTGACGCCGACGATCTTCTCCGCGTGCTCGGCGCAGAGCGCGGCGAGCTCGTCGGCCGCCTTGCGGACGTCGCTGTGACCCCAGTAGCCGGCCAGCGAAGCGTCGAACTGCTCGCCGAGCCAGTGCAGCAGCACCGGCTGCTCCACAGTGGACAGGAGCTTCCCGTACGCGGCACGGTAGTCGGCTGGGCCGGAGGCAGCGGCGGCCAGTGCCCGGCTCGCCATCAGCACCGGAAGCGCGCCCGCTTCGGTGACCAGGTCGTACTGCTCACGCCACGCGGCGACGATGGCGTCCACTGTGGAGGGACCGGCAGGCAGCT
Source organism: Amycolatopsis sp. NPDC059657 (assembly GCF_042734395.1). Taxonomy (NCBI): domain Bacteria; kingdom Bacillati; phylum Actinomycetota; class Actinomycetes; order Pseudonocardiales; family Pseudonocardiaceae; genus Amycolatopsis; species Amycolatopsis sp. NPDC059657. The sequence continues at coordinate 48,865 of NZ_JBHWEB010000067.1, forward strand.
GGTCCGTGCCGACACCGGCGACCCACGGGCCCCGCGCGTCGGCGCCGGTGCGCTTGATCAGCTTCTGGGTTTCGGCCCAGTCCAGGCCCATGCCGCGCTGCGCGGTGTCCATCGCTTCGGCCACGCCGAGCCCGCACGACCAGAGGTGGTGCCGGAACGCGGCGGTGGTGTCCCAGTCGAGCTCGCCGGTCAGCGGGTCGAGCACGACGTGCGCGGCCGCGTAGGCGGTGCGCGTGGTCGATTGTCCCCGTGACGGCGGGGCGAAACCGGTGCCGGAAGGGGTCCACCGCGTCAGATCGCCGTCCGGGGTGGGCAGCAAGAGCGTCATGGGCCGCCTTTCTCCTCTATTCCTGAAAGCGCTTTCTCAAGAGAAGGTAGGTCACGATGAGCGAGAGGACAAGACCGGCCGGTCAGACCTTGGCGGTGCTCTCGCGGAGCACCACTTCGCCTTCCAGGCGGAGAATCCGGCTGCGGGTGCCGCGTGCGCCCTTGAGCGCGAGGTCCATCGCGTGTTCGCCCAGTGCTTCGAGCGGCAGCGCGACCGTGGTCAGCGCCGGGGTGAGATCGCGCACAACCGGGATGTCATCGAATCCGGCAAGCGAAATGTCCTTCGGCACCGAGACGCCCGCTTCCCTGAACGCGGTGAGGGCGCCGATCGCCATCACGTCGGTCACGGCGAACACGCACGTCGCGGGGTGTTTCCTGGCCAGCAGTTCCTGCGTGGCCGCATAGCCGCCGTCACGGGTGAACGGCGCCTCGAAGATGTCGGCGTCGGTGAGCTTGACGCCGTGCAGCGCCAGCTCGTCGGCGAACCCGCCGAGCCGGTCGCTGACCGTGGTCAGCGCACGCGGCCCGGTCAGCACGGCGAACTTGCGGTGCCCGAGATCGGTGAGCGCGCGGGCGAGTGCCGCGGCGCCCTCGCGGTTCTCCGGCTGGACGGTGTCGACCTTGAGGCTGCGGTGCCTGCTGACTACAGCTACCTGACCTCCGCCGCGCCGGTACGGGTCGAGCTCGGCGGCCATCGCGCGCTCCCAGCCGCGGTCCTCGAAGCCGGAGCCGATCAGCAGGATCGCCGACGCGCGCTGCGCGCGGAGCATCGAGACGTACTCGACCTCCTTCTGCGGATCGCGGAAGGTGCTGGCCAGCATGACCAGCAGGCCGTTGTCGCCTGCCACGCGCATGACGCCGCGCGCGACGGCGGCGAAGTACGGGTCGCTGACGTCGTGGCAGATCACGCCCACCGTCGGCTGCGCGCCACCGGCGAGCGCCTGCGCGTGCGCGTTGGGCGTGTACGCCAGCTCCGAAGCGGCGGAGACCACGCGATCACGCAGGTCGGAGCGGACATTGGTGGTGCCGTTGAGCACACGGGACGCCGTCGCCAGTGACACCTGCGCGCTGCGTGCGACATCGGAGAGAGTCACGTGAGGACGCGCGGTCATGATCCCTCCGGGGGCATACGACGGTGGACCGGCCAGTAGGCCGGTCGGGCGCAAGTGTAGCCAGCTTCGGGCGCGGAAAGCGCCGTCCGCCACGCCCGTTCGGCATAGTGAGCGCCATGATCGGCCTCTACCCCGAACTCGAAACCTATCGGCACGGGATGCTCGATGTAGGTGATGGCAACGAGATCTACTGGGAGGAAAGCGGGAATCCGGACGGAAAACCGGTGGTGTTCCTGCACGGCGGGCCCGGCGGCGGCGCGAGTCCCCGGCATCGCAGGCTGTTCGACCCGGATCGCTACCGGATCGTCATCTTCGATCAGCGTGGCTGCGGGCGCAGCGTCCCCCACTGCGGGGACCCGGCCGCGGACCTCGCGTCCAACACCACCTGGCACCTCGTGGCCGACATGGAGCGACTGCGCGAGCACCTCGGCGTCGACCGCTGGATGGTGTTCGGGGGGTCCTGGGGCAGCACGCTCGGCCTCGCCTATGCCCAGACCCACCCTCACCGGGTATCCGAGCTGGTGCTGCGCGGGATCGCCGTGCTGCGGAAGAAGGAACTCGACTGGCTCTACGGCGGTGGCGCCGGGATGCTGTTCCCCGAGCACTGGGCGCGGTTCCTGGCGCCGGTGCCGGTGCAGCGCCGTGGTGAGGACCTGATCGAGGTGTTCCACGAGCTGCTCTACGACGACGATCCGCTGGTCCGCACCTCGGCCGCGCTGGCGTGGAGCCGGTGGGAGGGTGAGGTGCTCAAGCTGCTGCCCAGCCAAGACGTGATCGACGCGTTCAGCGACCCCGGTTTCGCGCTGGCCATCGCCAGGATCGAGAACCATTACTTCCGGCACGGCGGCTGGTTGGCCGAGGGGCAGCTGCTGCGTGACGCGGGGAAGATCGCGGGCATCCCGTGCGTTCTGGTCCAGGGAAGGTACGACGTGGTCACCCCCGCTACGACCGCCTGGGAGCTCAAGCAGCTGCTTCCGGGTGCGGAACTGATCATCGTCGACGACGCTGGACACGCGTTCGACGAGCCGGGCACGCTGCACGCGCTCGTCAGCGCGACGAACCGATTCGCCAAGTGAAGGAGCCGTTTAGATGCTGTTCGGTGACGAGCACGTCCGCCGCTACGAAGAGACCGACGGTAAAGAAGGTCACGACTGGAACGGCGGGGTGCCGACCCTGGTGCTCACCACGAAGGGCCGCAAGACCGGCCAGGAGCGCAAGTTCGCGCTGATCTACCAGGAAGTCGACGGCAACCCGGTGATCGTCGCGTCCAAGGGCGGGGCGCCGAACCACCCCGGCTGGTACCTCAACCTGCTTGCCGACCCCGAGGCCAAGGTCCAGATCTGGGGCGACAAGTTCACCGCACGCGCGCGCACGACCGAGGGCGAAGAGCGGGCCAAGCTGTGGCCGATCATGGCCAAGGTCTGGCCGGACTACGACAACTACCAGAGCAAGACCGACCGCGAGATCCCGGTCGTGGTGCTCGAGCGAGTGTGACGTCGGCCTAGGGCGTGTTTCTCGGATCGGGTGCGATGAGAGTCGTGATCCAGGTGGTCACTGGCGGTGCCGCGGGATCGCCCTCGTACCGGGTTGTACTCGGGTGATTCCGCGGTGCCGCCAGTGGCCGCCTGGGCGCGGCTATCGCGTATCCGATCCGAGAAACGCGCCCTACTGGCCGATCCGTGGGTCCATCGGCTACGAATAGCGCTTGTGCTGATCGGAAACCGATGGACCGCGCTGGACACCCTCACGTTCCGCCAGATGGTCGCGTACGGCAGGCGCTTCGCCCGTGCCGGCCGTGGCTTCTGGTACAGCCTCGCCATCGACGTGGTGTGGCCGTTCCTCGTGCTCTTCACCCGCTTCCGGGTGAGCGGCTCGCTGCCGAAGACCGGCGGCGTGCTCGTCGCGTCGAATCACCTGTCGTTCGCGGACCCGACCACGGTGACCGCGTTCTGCCTCGAAGCCGGCCGCGTGCCGCGCTACCTGGCGAAAGCGAGCCTGTGGGACACGCCCGTGATCGGCAACATCATGCGCTCGGGCAAGCACATCCCGGTCTACCGCGGCGCGCCGACGGCTTCGGAGGCGTTCCGCGACGCCGTCGCCGCGGTCCGCGCGGGGGAGTGCGTCGCGATCTTCCCGGAGGCGACGTTCTCCGACCGCGCCGACCGCTGGCCGATGAAGGGCAAGACCGGCACCGCGCGCATCGCGCTGGAGACCGGCGCGCCGGTGATCCCGCTCGCGAACTGGGGCACCCACGAGCTGCTCCCCGCCGGTTCGTTCCTGCCACGCCTGCTGCGACGCAAGACGGTCAATCTCATCGCGGGCCCGCCCGTCTACCTCGACGATCTCGCGGGTCTCGACCCGACGCGCGAGGTACTGGACGAGGCGACCGCGCGGATCATGACGGCGATCACGTCCCTGCTGGCGCAAGCACGGCGGGAATCGCCTCCTTCTCCCGGTGAGTGAGAGTAAATTCCGGGGTATGAGTGCAGACTTCGATGTGGTCGTTCTGGGTGCCGGTGTCGGCGGATACGTCGCGGCGATCCGGGCTTCGCAACTGGGGCTGAAGGCCGCGGTCGTCGAGGAGAAATACTGGGGCGGGGTATGCCTCAACGTCGGGTGCATCCCGTCGAAGGCGCTGCTGCGCAACGCCGAGCTGGCGCACATCGTCACCAAAGAGGCCAAGACCTTCGGCATCTCCGGTACCGAGAACGTCCGCTTCGACTACGGCGCGGCCTTCGACCGCAGCCGCAAGGTGGCCGACGGGCGCGTCAAGGGCGTGCACTTCCTGATGAAGAAGAACGGCATCACGGAGTTCGACGGCCACGGTGAGTTCATCGACGACCACTCGTTGCGCGTCAACGGCTCGGTGATCACCTTCGAGCACTGCGTCATCGCGACCGGCGCTTCGGCCCGGTTGCTGCCGGGAACCACGCGCAGCGACCGGGTGGTCAGCTACGAGCAGCAGATCATGGAGCGCGACCTGCCGGGCAGCATCATCATCGCCGGAGCGGGCGCGATCGGCGTCGAGTTCGCGTACGTGCTGCACAACTACGGCGTCGACGTGACCATTGTGGAGTTCCTCGACCGCATGGTCCCCCTGGAGGACGCCGAGGTGTCGGCCGAGCTGGCCCGCCGCTACCGCAAGCTGGGCATTCGCGTCCTGACGTCCACGCGGGTCGAGTCGATCGACGACTCGGGCCCGTCGGTGCGCGTGACCGTGTCCTCGAAGGACGGTCAGCAGGTACTCGAGGCCGACAAGGTGTTGCAGGCCATCGGTTTCCAGCCCAGGGTCGAGGGCTACGGCCTGGAGAAGACCGGCGTCGCGTTGACCGACCGTGGCGCCATCGCCGTCGACGGTCGCGGGCGCACGAACGTCCCGCATATCTTCGCGATCGGGGACGTGACCGCCAAGCTCATGCTCGCGCACGCGTCCGAGTCGATGGGCGTGGTCGCGGCCGAGACGATCGCGGGCGCGGAGACCATGGATCTCGACTTCGTGATGATCCCGCGCGCGACGTACTGCCAGCCGCAGATCGCGTCCTTCGGCTGGACCGAGGCCCAGGCCCGCGAGAAGGGCTTCGACGTCCAGGTCGCCAAGTTCCCGTTCTCGGCGAACGGCAAGGCGCACGGGCTCGGCGAGGCTGTCGGTTTCGTGAAGATCATCAGCGATGGCGCCCATGGCGAGCTGTTGGGCGCGCATCTGATCGGGCCTGAGGTGACGGAGCTGCTGCCCGAGCTGACGCTTGCGCAGCAATGGGATCTGACCGTGCACGAGGTCGCGCGGAACGTCCACGCGCACCCGACGCTGGGCGAGGCCGTGAAGGAGGCCATCCACGGCCTGGCAGGCCACATGATCAACATGTAATCGGGTCGTGAGTGGTATGACCGGGTGTAAAAGGCCCAAACCCACACCAAACCCGTTGGCGGTGTTGATGGCGACGGGTTTTAACCCGGGAACGAAGAAAACCAAACACCCGCG
>NZ_JBHWEB010000067.1:54292-54996 GCF_042734395.1 Amycolatopsis sp. NPDC059657
CACCCCGCCCCCCCTTCCGGGGGGGCTGCCTTTGAAGGCGCCCACCCCGGGCGTGCCTCCCAAATTAATAAACAGTATTCGTGGGGGTGTGTGCTTGCCGCGTTTATACCCGCCAAACCCCCCCACGACTCCTTTAGGCTCTCTTCATGCCTAGTGATTTCTCGCTGAAAGCGATGAACGCCATCCACCGTGGCCTGCTCAAGATCACGGGCGGCCGCGCCGGCTGGTCCGTCGCGAACATGCCGGTACTGGAACTGACCACGATCGGGCGCAAGTCGGGCGAGCCGCGCAAGGTCATGCTGACCTCGCCGCTGCGCGACGGCGACGCGATCGTCGTCGTCGCCTCGCGGGGCGGGGATGACACGCACCCGGCGTGGTTCCTCAACCTGCGGGACAACCCCGACGTCGAGGTCGCGCTGGGCGGCAAGCCCGCCCAGAAGATGCACGCCCGCGTCGCCACCCCGGACGAGCGGGCGCGGATGTGGCCGAAGATCACGGCCGACTACAAGAACTACGCGCAGTACCAGACCAAGACCGAGCGCGAGATCCCGCTCGTCCTGCTCGAAAACGCTTAAGGACTCGGTCGGGCGGGCCGCGAGTGGCAACTCTGCTGCATCCAACGGAGCAGGGGAACCCCTCGCCCACGATCTGGCCACGCGAGATCAGGGGTCGTGAGTGGTACGGCCGGTTAGAACCGGCCGTAC
>NZ_JBHWEB010000068.1:0-7363 GCF_042734395.1 Amycolatopsis sp. NPDC059657
GTTCTAACCGGCAATACCACTCACGAGCCCTTTTACGCGGTGGCGCGGCAGGTCGATGAGGCGGTAGGCGTGCAGGTCGGCCGGGATTTCCTGGGGCACGTTCGCGAGGCGCGCGTGCGCGCGGCTGAGCAGCTCGTTCTGGCCGGACACGGCGTCCGCGACGACCACGGCGTGCTTGTTGTCGGGAGTGCTGCGCAGCAGTCGCAGCGTGTATTTCCCGGCGATGAGCGACGTCAGCGCGGCCTGGGACGCGGCATCGCCCAGGTCAGGGTGCGAATTCGGGAGCAGCAGCGCGAGCCGTTGAGCGTTCGTGCCGAGCAGCGTGCGCAGCAGCCACGGGCCCGGGTCGGCGGAGAGATCCATGGCGACGCCGTCGCCTTCGGGGCCGGAGACCGACCAGTCGACCCGGCGTGACTCGATCGAGAGCCCGCCTTCGCCCGCGATCTCCAGTAGCCGGTCCAGCAGCGCGGGCTTGGTCGTGCCCGCTTCGACGGACTGCGGGCCGTGCGTGTAGATCGCCGCTTTTCCCTTGCCCGCGCGTGCCTTTTTGGCCTTCGCGGTCGGCTGGCAGACGTACAGGTCCGCCGCGCTGCCGATCGCTTGAGCGCCGAAGTAGCGGTTGAAATCCGGCAGGATCGCTTCGAAGGTCAGGCCGAGGATCGCCAGCTCACGCTGCACCTGCGCGCCCAGCGCGGGGTGGCGCGGGCTGTAGCCGTACGCCAGCAGCAGGCGGCCGTCGCTCGGCTCGCGCAGCGCCTGGACGCCGCGTGCGGCGAACAGGCCCATGCCCTCCGGGGTGTACGGCGGGTCGCTGAAGACGAGGTCCATCGAGCCGCTCACCGCGGGCGGCAGGCCGAAACGCAGGTCCGCGTGGAGGGTGCGCACGCGGCCGTCGCTGGCCGTGTCGATGTATTCGAGCACGCGCTCGTCGAGGTCGACGACGGTGATATCCGCGCCGGGGTCTGTCAGGTGCACGGCCAGTGAGGTCAGGTCGTGGTCGCCGAGGCAGAGCAGCTTGGCCTTGCCGAGGTCGTAGCGCGAGCGCAGCCACAGTGCACGCTTCAGCACGGTTTCCGGGGTCGCCTGGACGTGGTCGAGCGCCGCGAGCGGCGGCGGGACGTCCTTGATGAGTGCTTCGAGCTTGACCAGCGCGTCGCCACCCGGCTCGGTGAACTCCGGCAGTCCGTATCCGGTGTAGCCGGCGCCGGGCTTGATGCGTGAGCGCCTGCCGTCGCGCTCGAGGTCGTCGCCCAGCGCGGCCTGGAGTTCTTCGATGCTCCGGCGTGGCGCCGCCGTGAGCCTGATCAAGTCGTCGAATTCCTGCCAACCTTCTCGCAGCAAGACAATCGCCTGGTGAAGCGGCTTGCCGTGGGTAACCAGAAGTTCCTCTAGTGAAGGCACGCTATGAAACTACAGCGGCGCGCAGCGCCTCCGTTGAGGGTGGTGGTGGGTGACGGGAGGGCCTAGAACTTGGAACACCGTGCCGACCCGCGGGATCTCCGCTACGGTTTTCGCCACCTACATGGGGAGTGACGCGTGGCTATCGAGTTCCAGGGCGTGACCAAGAGGTATCCCGATGGGACGGTCGCCGTCGACGACCTCAGTCTCACCGTCGAGGACGGCACGATCACCGTGTTCGTCGGGCCTTCGGGCTGTGGGAAGACCACTTCGCTGCGCATGATCAACCGGATGGTCGAGCCGACCGGCGGCAAGGTGCTGCTCGACGGCAAGGACGTGACGGAGTCCGATCCGGCGCTGCTGCGCCGCGGCATCGGGTACGTCATCCAGCACGCCGGCCTGTTCCCGCACCGCACCGTGCTCGACAACGTCGCCACCGTGCCGCTGCTGACCGGCTGGGACAAGGCCAAGGCCCGTAAGCGCGCCGCCGAGTTGCTGGAGACCGTCGGGCTGCCCGCGTCGATGGGCAAGCGTTACCCCGCGCAGCTTTCCGGCGGCCAGCAGCAGCGCGTCGGCGTCGCGCGTGCGCTCGCGGCCGATTCGCCCGTGCTGCTGATGGACGAGCCGTTCTCCGCGGTCGACCCGATCGTGCGCGAGGAACTGCAGGACGAGCTGCTGCGGCTGCAGACCCAGCTCGGCAAGACGATCGTGTTCGTCACGCACGACATCGACGAGGCCGTGCGGCTCGGCGACAAGGTCGCGGTGATGCGGGTCGGCGGCAAGCTCGCGCAGTACGGCACGCCGTCGGACGTGCTGCGGCACCCGGTCGACGACTTCGTGGCGTCCTTCGTCGGCAAGGACCGCGGCTACCGGGGGCTGTCCTTCCTCTCCGCCAACGGCGTGGTGGTCAAGGACGTGGCCAAGATCGAGATCGGGTCCACTGTGGCCAGTTCCGACGGCTGGCGGATCGCGGTCAACACGGATGGCCAGCCGCGTGGCTGGCTGCCCCCGAATTCCACTGTGGACGGTGAACTCGCCGAGTCCGACCTCGTCGCGGGCGGCTCGCTTTACGTTCAGGGGACGCCGATTCGCGGCGCGCTCGACGCCGCGCTCTCGTCACCGGCGAGTCTCGGTGTGGTGGTCGACGACGACCACAAGGTGATCGGTGTCGTCACCGCGAGACAAGTATTGGACGTGATCGAAGGAACCCCGCAGAGCGTGGATTCCTGATGTTCTTCGACGAGCTGGGGCGGTACCTCGGCAGCGCCAGCAACCGCGCGGAGATTCTGGGCGATCTGCTGGAGCACATCTACCTCGCGCTGCTGCCTTTGGTGCTGGGGCTGGTGATCGCGATCGCCGCGGGCTGGCTCGGCCTGCGGTTCAAGGCCGCGCGCAGTGTCGTGCTCGTCGCGTCGAACCTGCTGTACACGATCCCCTCGCTCGCGTTGTTCGTGGTGATCCCCGGTCTCATCGGCTCGAAGATCCTCGACAGCGTCAACGTGATCGTCGCGCTGACGATCTACACCGCGGCGCTGCTCGTGCACCCGGTGCTCGACGCGCTCGGCGCGGTGCCGCAGCACATCATCGCCGCGGCGACCGCGGTCGGCTACAAACCGGTGCGCCGGTTCTTCGGCGTCGAGCTGCCGCTTTCCGTGCCGGTGCTCGCAGCCGGCGTGCGAGTGGCGAGCGTGAGCAACATCAGCCTGGTGAGCGTTGGCGCGCTGATCGGCACCGGCGGGCTCGGTGTGCTGTTCACCGACGGGTTCCAGCGTGAGTACTTCTCGCCGATCGTGGTCGGCATCGTGCTGACCATGCTGCTGGCGTTGATCGTCGACCTGCTGCTGGTGGCGCTGCGCAACCTGCTGGCGCCCTGGGACCGCGCGAAGAAGGTGGCGGCCGAATGATCTGGGACTGGTTCACCGATTCCGCGCATTGGCAAGGCCCCGAAGGCATCCCGGTGCGGCTCGGGCGGCACCTCGGCTACGTCGGGCTCTCGCTGGCGATCGCGCTGATCGTCGCGGTGCCGCTGGGTCTGTACGTCGGGCACACCGGACGTGGCGGTGTCGTGCTGGTCAGTGCCGGCAACGCCATCCGCGCACTGCCGACGCTCGGCCTCGTGACGTTTCTTTTCTTGCTGTTCACCGAAAGCGAGACGGCGACGATCATCGGTCTCGTCGTGCTCGCGATCCCGCCGATCCTCGCGGGCACCTACGCGGGCCTGCAGGCGACCGACAAGGGCGTGGTCGACGCGGCGCAGGGCGTCGGCATGACCGGCTGGCAGCGGCTGTGGCAGGTCGAGGTCCCGATCTCGCTTCCGTTGGTGCTGGGCGGAATCCGCAACGCCGTGCTGCAACTGGTCGCGACCGCGGCCGTCGCCTCGTACGTCGGGCTCGGCGGGCTCGGCCGGTTCCTGCTCGACGGGCTGGCCGTGTTCGACTACCCCCAGGTGATCGGCGGCGCGGTCTTGACCACCCTGCTCGCGGTCGCGCTCGACCTCGTGCTGTCGGCGGTGCAACGCGCACTGGTGCCCAAGGGAGTCCGGCTCGCGGCCATCGCCGCGACCGGCAAGAAGGTGACCGTATGAAAGCGCGCGTGCTGATCGCAGCCGTGGCTCTGCTGGCGACGTCCTGTGGCAACCCGTTCGAGGGCGGCGCCGAGGGCGGCACGACCGGTGACATCATCATCGGCGCCTCCGATGTCGGCGAAAGCCTTCTGCTGGCCCAAATCTACGCGGGCGCGCTGCGCAACGCCGGTGCCGAGAACGTGAAGGTCCGGCCACCGGTCGGCAGCCGCGAGGTCGTCGTCAAGGCACTGCAGGACAAATCGCTCTCGGTGGTCCCCGACTACAGCGGGAACCTGTTGCGGTACTTCGACAAGAACACCCAGGCGACCACACCGCAGGCGGTGTACGCCGAGCTGAAGCAGAAGATCCCGGCCCGGTTCGAGGTGCTGGAGCAGGCGCCTGCCGAGGACAAGGACCTGCTCGTCGTGCGCCCCGAACTCGGGATCAAGACGTTCTCGGAGCTCGGCCCGCGCTGTAAGGATCTCGTGTTCGGCGGGCCTGGCCAGTGGAGCACGCGCTGGAAGGAAAAGATCAAGACGCTCTACGGCTGCGAGTTCAAGGAGATCCGCACGACCGACACCGGCGGCCCGGTCACCGTGGCCGCGCTGAAGTCCGGTGACGTGCAGGTGGTCGACCTGTTCAGCACCTCGGCGACGATCGAGGCCAACGGGTTCGTCGCACTGCAAGATGACAAGAACATGTTCCCGGCGCAGAACATCGTTCCGCTGATCGCGAAAGGCACTTTGTCGCCTGGCGAGGTGCAGGCGCTGAACCGGGCGTCGGCCGCGCTGACGACCGAGAAACTCGTCAAGCTCAACGTCCAGTACACCGAAGAGAAGCGGAACGCGATCGACATCGCCGACGAGTTCCTGCGTGAGAGCGGCTTGAAGACCTAAATTCGCTCGAACGCGGGCGCGTAGCGGAAGTCCCCACGCATGTCCGATTTGTACCCGGCCAGCGTGCGCACTTGGAAGTGCTGTGCCCATTCGGCCTGTGGTGGGACGATTCCGTGGGCTGAACCGAGCACGTAGCCGAAGCGCGAGTAGTACTTCGGGTCGCCGAGCAGCACGGCGACGCCGTAACCCAGTGCGTCGGCGGCGGCGTTGAACGCGTGCACCAGCGCCGAGCCGACGCCGGCTCGCTGGTACGCGGGCAGCACCCCGAGCGGGCCGAGCGCGACCGCGATTCCCTTGTCCCCGTTGAGAGTCGCCGTGCTACCGCCGACGTGGCCCGCGATCTCGCCGTCGATCACGGCGACGAGTGAAAGCACGTTCAGCAGATCGCCTTCGGCGCGCAGTTCGTCGACGAGGTTCGGCTCGACCGTCCCGTTGAACGCGGCACTGTGGACAGCGTGTATCGCCGAGGCGTCGGCGGTCGTTTCGCGGCGGATGAACATCATGCAATCATTCCGCACGGTGAACAGTTCGCGGAAATCGTTTTTCCAGCCCTACTTTAGTAGCGGTCCGTTCGGGTGTTCTTGAGCGGCGGCAATCCGGTACTGCCAGGTCAAACCGGTCACCATACGTGCGAATACCCCGGTTCCGGATCGGCCGTCCGGCGCAACGGTCGACTTATGGACGGGACTGAACGGACCTGGCCTGTTGGGAAATGGCAATCCCTACTGTGTGAACGCCGTAAAGACAAGATCTTCCTTCGCCGGAAACTCGGCCCTACTCTCAGCGCAACGTTCGAGGTGAACGTGCCAACCCCTAGCGACCGGTCACCGGTCGACCCTGCCTAGGAGGATTGAATCTTGCGCAAATCCCTGGGAAACAAGAGATCCCTCGCCGGTTTCGGTGTGGCCACCGCAGTCGCGGCGCTGACGTCGCTGAGCCTGGCTTCGCCCGCTGTGGCGGCCGAAGGCGCGATTCTCAACGCCGGCGCGGCGGATGCCGTCGCGGGCAGCTACATCGTGACACTCAAGAGCGGCACGGCCCAGGAGGTGACCGCGCGCCACGGCGGCACGGTGAGCCGCACCTACAACTCGGCCATTCACGGGTTCGCCGGTCAGATGAGCGAAAAGCAGGCGAAGCGCATCGCCGCGGACCCGGCCGTGGCCTCGGTCGAGCAGAACCGGACCGTGCACATCAGCACGGACCAGCTGAACCCGCCGTCCTGGGGCCAGGACCGCGTCGACCAGCGTGATCTCCCGCTGAACCAGAAGTACAGCTACTCGACGACAGCGTCCAATGTGACCGCGTACATCATCGATACCGGCATCACGCTGGGCCACCCCGACTTCGGCGGCCGCGCGGTGTCCGGGCACGACTTCATCGACAACGACAACGACGCGACCGACTGCCAGGGCCACGGCACGCACGTGTCCGGCACCGTCGGCGGCACCACCTACGGCCTCGCCAAGGGTGTCAAGCTCGTCGGCGTCCGGGTGCTGAACTGCTCCGGTTCGGGCACCTACGAACAGGTCATCGCCGGCATCGACTGGGTGACCGCCAACGCGGTCAAGCCCGCGGTCGCCAACATGAGCCTCGGTGGCGGCGCATCGGCCACTGTGGACGCCGCGGTGCAGCGTTCGATCGCCTCGGGTGTCGTCTACGGCCTCGCGGCCGGTAACGACAACGGCGCCAACGCGTGCAACACCTCACCGGCCCGCACGCCGGAGGCGATCACCGTCGGCGCGACCACGAACACCGACGCACGCGCGAGTTACTCGAACATCGGCACCTGCCTCGACATCTTCGCGCCAGGCAGCGGCATCACCTCGGCGTGGTTGAACAACGGCACCAACACCATCAGCGGCACCTCGATGGCGACCCCGCACGTCGTCGGCGCGGCGGCGCTCTACCTCGCCGACCACCCGACCGCGACGCCGCAGGCGGTGCGTGACGCGCTGGTCTCCAACGGCACCCCGAACAAGGTCACCAACCCCGGTACCGGCTCGCCGAACGTGCTGCTCTTCACCGGCACCGGTGGTGGCGGCCCCGACCCCGAGCCGACCCCGTGCGCCAAGGTCACCAACGGCACCGACGTCGCCATCCCGGACGCGGGCGCGGCCGTGACCAGCGCGATCACCGTCTCCGGCTGTGCGCGCAACGCCTCGGCGACCACCAAGGTCGACGTGACCATCCCGCACACCTACATCGGTGACCTGGTCATCGACCTGGTCGCGCCGGACGGCACGACCTACCGCCTGAAGAACTCGAGCAACGACTCGAGCGACAACCTCAACGCCTCGTACAACGTGAACGCCTCCGCGAAGGCCGCCAACGGGGTGTGGACGTTGAAGGTCCAGGACGTCTACCGGGTCGACACCGGACGTATCGACACCTGGTCGATCACCGTTTAAGGCCTCGTGTGGGGAGGGGGGGGCTCGGCGGCGACGGCCAGAGCAACCCCCAAGGCCCCAAAGAGCACGACGACGTCGCCCGCCTGGAGCTGGACGAG